>NZ_JAUBTT010000017.1:14077-43938 GCF_036705125.1 Microcoleus sp. B7-D4 | reverse complement strand
GACAAGTCCAACAACTCCGACAACTCCGACAACTCCAACAACTCCGACAAGTCCAACTCCAACAACTCCGACAACTCCAACAACTCCGACAACTCCGACAACTCCGACAACTCCGACAACTCCAACAACTCCAACAACTCCGACAACTCCGACAACTCCAACAACTCCGACAAGTCCAACTCCAACAACTCCGACAAGTCCAACAACTCCGACAAGTCCAACTCCAACAACTCCGACAAGTCCAACTCCAACAACTCCGACAACTCCGACAACTCCAACAACTCCGACAACTCCGACAACTCCAACTCCAACAACTCCGACAAGTCCGACAACTCCAACTCCAACTCCAACAACTCCGACAAGTCCGACAACTCCGACTCCGACAAGTCCGACTCCGGGGATAATATTGGGAACTCCCGGCGATGATGCCCTCCAAGGTAGCGCCCAAAACGACACCATCGACGGCCTCGGAGGCGACGATGACATCTTCGGTGGGGAAGGAAATGACTCCCTCTCTGGCGATGCCGGCGATGACTACTTAAATGGCGAGGAAGGTGACGACAGCCTCTTTGGCGGCGCGGGAAATGACTTCCTAGAAGATGAATTGGGCAATAACTTGCTCTCCGGCGGCGACGGCGATGACGAAGTTTTGGGCGGCAACGGTGCCGACACCCTCACAGGAGATGCCGGCGATGACTACTTAAATGGCAACGAAGGTAACGACAGCCTAATTGGCGGCGCGGGAAATGACATCCTAGAAGATGAATTGGGCAATAATTTGCTCTCCGGCGGCGACGGCAATGACGAAGTTGTAGGCGGCCGCGGTGCCGACACCCTCACAGGAGATGCCGGCGATGACTCCCTTACAGGGGACGAAGGCAATGACTCTATTTCTGGCGGTGTCGGCAACGATATTGCAGATGGGGGTGACGGCAACGATACCCTAGAAGGCGGTGACGGCAATGACGAACTAAGCGGTGGCGAAGATAACGACAGCCTCAACGGCGGCGTTGGCAATGACGAACTCTACGGAGATGACGGTAACGATACCCTAGAAGGTGGTGGCGGTGCCGATAGTCTAGAAGGCGGCACCGGCGATGACTTCTACGTGTTAAATGGTACTTCCGCAGGGGGCAATGTCATTGCTGACGACAGCGGCACCGATAGTCTAACTCTCAATGGTCTCACGCTGGCGATCGGCTTGGCCGCCGGTACGGCAGGCGTGACGCGGGGCGGCGAATTCGATACCGACTTGCTAATTGACCTCAACAAAGACGGGATTTTTAACGCAACTGACGACTTGTTGATTCTTGACTTCTTCGCTGAACCAAATCTGGAACAAGGAGATGGTTTTATCGAACAAGTTGGCAATCTCTCAGGGGACGCCATTCTCAAGAGTTTCCCGTTGAAGGCGACGCCCGACCCGGATTTCCTTCCAGGTGGTGGCGGCGATGACAGCATCGACGGATTGGCGGGCAACGATGAGATTGAGGGCAATCAAGGCAATGATTCGCTGTTCGGCAACGCTGGCAATGATGTGCTCAACGGCGACGAACTCATTACGATTAGTGAGGCGGGCGGTGACGTAATTCTCGGTACGGGGATTGGGAATGACTATCTCGACGGCGGGGATGGCGACGACACCCTCGACGGCGGCGAAGGTAACGATACTCTGGTAGGCGCTGCCGGTGACGACAGCCTGTGGGGCGGTGAAGGTACTGACATTATCAATGGAGGAGATGGCAAAGATTCTCTGTACGGGGCTGAAGGGAATGACAGTTTGTTGGGCGGTGCCGACAATGACTTTTTGTTCGGAAACGAGGACAATGATACTCTCGACGGCGGCGATGGAGATGATTCTCTAGTTGGCGGTTTGGGCAATGACAGCATCGTCGGCGGTGCCGGTATCGATACGGTGTCTTATGCTACTCTGCTGAGTCCTGTAAATATCAATCTCGCGGCGGGAAGTTCCACAGCCGAAGGTACTGATACTCTCACCGGTATCGAAGTTATCATCGGTACAGCTTTGCCTGATACTATCACTGGCAGCAGCAGCGATGAAAGCCTCATCGGTAACGGCGGTGCCGACATCCTCACCGGTGGCGGTGGCAACGATACCTTTATCCTCGACCCCGCAACAGCCGCTGGTAGCAAAATTCAAGGCGCTGCCGGCACTGACAACCTCGTTCTCCCGGATACTACCTTAGTTACATCTCTGACGAACGGTTCAGTAGGAATCGGTCGCAGCGGTACTAGCTTAGTAGTAGACGTGAATAAAGACGGTCAAATCAACCTCGCTAACGACCTCGAACTTCTCAATTTCTTTGATGCTACTAGCAATATTCCGGGTACTGGATTCATCGAAAATGTTGCAGGTGTCTCCGGCAATACAATTCTCTCTCGCTTTGCCACCGTACCTGTATTCAAACCCCCACTCACAACCACACCCACACCCACACCAACTCCCACACCTGACGGCCCCCAAATTTTAACACCGGCAATTGGGATTCCGAGTCCGAATACTACCGTTGATTCTACTTTCAGTGGCGGGCCGCTTAGCGATTTGTTCTTCGGAACTCCGCAGGCTGACGCACTGGATGGTTTAGCTGGAAACGATACGATTTCCGGCTTAGATGGTGCTGATAATATCCAGGGCAATGACGGCGAAGATTCGCTATTGGGCAATGCTGGCACCGACTTGATCGATGCTGGAAATGGCAATGATATTGTTTACGGCGGTAAAGCTTCCGACGGCATCTTAGGTGGCGGCGGTAATGATTCGCTGTACGCAAATAAAGGCTTGGATGTTGCTTTGGGAGGAGACGGTAACGATATAATTTTTGGCGGGAAGGGCGATGATTCTCTCGGCGGTGATGCGGGAGATGACAGCATTTTCGGTCAGTTAGATAAGGATTTCTTGCTGGGCGGCAGCGGTAATGATGTTGTCAGCGGTGGCGAAGGAGATGATACTTTAGCAGGTATCGATCCGAGTGCTACTAATCCTGGAATTGGGGAGTTTGATACTTTGACTGGCGGGGAAGGTAAAGACCGTTTCTTGCTGGGAGATAGTGATAAAATCTACTACTCTGGTGATGGTAATGCTGTGATTAGTGACTTTAATTCTGCTGAGGATGCGATCGTCCTTTCGGGAATTAAGGGCAATTATTCGCTGTCGGTTTCGGGGAATGCGACTAGCATTTTCCTCAAGAAACCCGGTGAATCCGATGATTTAATTGCCACGGTGCAAGGGGTGATGGATTTGAATCTGGATCAACCTTATTTCACTTTCATTTAGAAGCGGCTTTTTTTAACCGCAGATACACGTAGATTAACGCAGATGAATTTTACCATTTTGCGTTGATCTGCGTTTTTTTACCCTTTCCCACTCTATTCAGAGTGCCGTACCAGTCAAAATTTATCACTTCAAACCGATTGAATTCAAGGATGATTTCCTCCTATTCTACGGTTGATATTCCGCAAAAATTTCAATTTTTCCCACAATGTTTTGATTGAATTGAGCCAATTCTTCTGCCGGAATCCAATATTCTTGATGAATCGAACTGCCGACAGTTTGGACGGGATATTTTTTTAAGAATTCAGCCAAAACTCGAAACCGGGTTACATAGCCGAAATATCCCGATGCTGCATCTCTTGTATTCCAATCTCGTGCAATTTGTATAGCATATGCTTTGTGGAGTACGGGATAAAAAATAGGCTGAAAAGACAGTCGCGGCGGAAATGCCAGAAAATCGCTTTCTTTAATCAGTTCCATTTCTTTTTTGCCGACGGCTCGGAACAGCGTTACTGTCTCTTTATCTGATATATTGATATTTTTAAACCAAGCTTTCCAACCGTCCCAATTGTGAACTATTTTAGCCAATTCAGCGTAACCGGCTGCGCGGGGATGGGAAACGTCATTTTCGGTAAGTTCTTTATGCCAAATTTCCGAGTTTTGCAGCGGGGTGCAAACATCTAGATAAGGCACATTTAACTCGTTGCAAACTTGAGAAAACTGTTCGGATAAGTTGGCAATCCGCCTTGTGCGATCGGCATCGATAACTGGCGGTGGCCCTACCATTAATACTGGAAATATTTCTTTGGCTGACGTGAGAATACAGCGAGCATTTTCAATTGATTTTTCAACTTCTATGCGATTTTTTTCGTTTTCTCGGTAAGTGTCGTTGACGCCAAAGGAAAATACTATTCTGCCGTCGCCATAGTGAGGTAAGCGGCGAGAAACTTCGTTGAACCAACGAGTTTCTATATCGGCACTGGTTTCTCCCCTTATTCCTAAATTGTAGTAGGTAATATCGTGTCCTTGTCCGCAAGCGGCCGCGCAAATCCGTCCTGTCCAACCGAGACATTTGGGATCGCAAGTACCGTTTACAAAAGAATCGCCGATAAAACAAATACGCATATTATGTATGGGAAGTGGGAATGGAGAATTGTTGACTGTTGACTGTTGACTGTTAACTGTTGACTGTTGACTGTTGACTGATGATTGATGACAACTAACAACTGACAACTAACAACTGACAACTGACAACTGACAACTAACAACTGACAACTGACAACTAACAACTGCCAACTGACAACTGACAACGGCCAACTGCCAACTGACTTTAATTCTTGCCGATGACGGACAATCCCTCTACAATTAGAGACGGTGTTTCGCAAGAACCGTTCCACTCGGAGTCTCCTCCCAATTCTACTAATTGTTTGAGGACGTTGTAGACGTTGCCAGCTACCATTGTGTCTTTGATTCTGCCGACTATTTGACCTTTTTTGACTCGGTAGCCGAGATCGACATTAATTGAAAAATCGCCGGAAATTCCGGCACTGCCGCCAAGCATTTGATCGACTACAATCCCGTCGTCTAATTTAGCGATTAAATCTATTAGCGAAAGCGAACCTGGTTTAATCAAAACATTGAACAAACTCGGCGTGGGATAGCTGCCCAAACCAGGGCGAAATCCGTTGCCGGTGGTGCCGCTGCCCAAGGCTCGACCGGTGGTACGATCGGTATAAAATAGCTGCAACACTCCGCTGTTGATAAAGACGATCGCCCGAGTGGGAGTACCTTCGTCATCAAAAGGACAGCTATAGGGCCCGATATCCGGCTGCTGCGAGAGGGTGACAAGCGGCGATGTCACTTGTTGGCCCAATCGATCGTTCCAAGGCGAAGCGCCTTCGAGTACCTGTTTGCCGTTCAACGCCGCACAGACAGTGCCCCACAGCAAGTCGGCTGCTTTGGCTGTAAATAGCACCGGCACCCGGCCCGTGGGGGGGGCTACATTGTCTTTCGCCCATTCTAAACGCTGCAAAACCCGCTTGGCGCTGGTGTTTAAGTCGAGGGTGCCGCGTTCGGTTTCGCCTTCCCAAATGTTGAGGAAATCTTCGCCCCGCACTAATTCTGCTGACAAGTAACCGCTGAGGGTGGTGTCGGTGTGACTGGAATCCAAGCCTTTGGTGTTCACCAAGCGGGTACTCTCGATTTCGCAGTCGAGTTCGGCGGTGCAGAGGCTTTCTGGATAGGCTTCGCGGACGATCGCGATCGCCTCTTTTCCCCAGTTTACTAGCTGTTGGGCCGGCACCGACACTCCGCGATCGGGATAAACAACTTTCTCACCGGTGCCGAGTTCGATGGTTTCCGGTTCGTTAAGTTGCGAAAGTGCGATCGCCCTGTCCACCAAAATTTGCAGTTCCACGGGCCCGTAGGCCACCGCCAAACCCGGCCGCCCATCCCGCCACAGCCGCAGTGCAATGCCTTCTGCTTGGGCTGTTTCTAGCTGTTTGAGGCGGTTTGCTTCAAAAAATACCGGCCGTGAGAGCGATTGCGATTCCAATACCTCAGCAGCTTCTGCACCTGCTTTGGTGGCTAGTTCTAACAGTTGTTCTGCTGATTGCTGATTGGTCATTGTTCTCGGTGGTTGGTAATGGGCGATTCGATTTTCGATTTTCGATTTTCGATTAAAGAATTGGCAATAACTTACTGGATATGGGTTGGGAGCACGGGTCTACATTTAGATTCTTTTGGGAAACTGCTGGAATCGGCGAGCAAAAGATTTTACGCATTTGTGATTGTTTCCATCTTGCCAATCGCGTCACTCGATTTTAGCTTTTAGATTTTAGGTTTTAGATTTACTCCACAGATGAATTTGGGAACTTGAACTAGAATCTAAAATTTTGATATCTCCACGACCAGATTCGGGGGATTGTATCCCTTTTTGGCTGTGGTCACAAACCGACTTTCTTGCTGCGGGTCAGATATGAAAGCCGAAATTTTTCCTGCAAAAACCCGGTGGCTTAAATCTGATTGAGAATGCTACCAGATATCAATTATTGCCAAGCTATCGACTAAATAGTTAGTTCGTGCAGCAGCCAAAATCCTGCAAAAGATTCCGATTCGGGATTCGACTGAATTGCTAAGAAATGTACTTTTTTTGCTTGGTTTTTCGCGGCTTCAAATCCTTTCGCTTCTCTCTCAGTTGCTGCGTCTCTGAGATTAGCTAAAATCCAGCGATCGTTAGCTCCCGTATCTAATACCAGCCTAGCGGGTGGGCCGCTCTCAAATTTCAGGAAAGCCAACTCCAAGCCCGACATCCAACCTGCCAAAGCTGTTGCTCTCGACGAGTAGATAATTAGTCCCGGAATTTGCGTTTCTGGGGCGAGGCGTGTCATCGGCAGTCCGAAAGCTTCGCCAAATCCGATATCCCACTCGGACATTTCGTCAAAAGCTGCGATCGGCAAACTCACAAACGCCCATTTTTCGCCGATTAAAGCATCCGGCAGCGCAACTGGCGTTTCGGGTACAAATTGAACGCTCGGGTTCACAACCGGTTGATAGCCCGGTTCGGCGGGATAAACGTCTTGCATCCGTTCTTCCAGCCATAGGCTGAGGGCGAGGGTGCGGCGGCTGCAGGCGGCGGGAATGTCCAAGTCATCGCAGGCTTTGGTAATCATGTTCGCCATTTGGCGGCGGAAAAAGCGGATTTTTTCAGGTCGTTTCGGTGCTGCGGCGATCGCATCTTTAATTGCACCCGCCAGCCACAGGGAATTCACGGTTGAACTGGAGCAGAATTGCGAGTAGCGAAACAGAGAGTCGGCCTTGTCGCCTACATTCAGCGGGCTTTCGCAGATCAACACTTCCCATTTTTTTTTCTCTCGCTCGTCTAGGATTGGACGGCTGTAAAAGTCGAGTTCCCAAATAGTAGCCATGCCGCGCTGTTAAAAATTAATCCTTTCTCATGTTACCGGACAGCGGGCAAGTTTCTGATTCTGACAATATAAGGCTGATTTTCAATCGCGGGCGATCGCACTTTCCCAAAGATTCCCACTTTCCCTTGCAGCTTCCCGTGTAATTTTTGGCAGGAGTGCACAACCGGAAGCATTAGCAACTCCTCGGAGAACTGTCGCGGAGCAATCTCAACACGCGATCGTTTGTTAAACTTGTGCAAGCCAGGGAAAACAAACAGTATAGCTTGATTCCATGAGACAAATCATTCTCGAAAAGATTGTTTCTACCTTACAACCTTTAGATTTTGTTCTCGCTTTGTGGCAAGGAGGTTCAGCAGCCCACGGATACACCGACGAGTGGTCTGACCTCGATATTGCGGTTGTGGTTGAAGATAACTGCGTGGAAGAAACATTTGAGATTGTTGAAAAAGCCCTCGCAGAAATTGCTGAAATCGAACTCAAATATCGAGTTCCCGAACCCGCTTGGCACGGTCAATCGCAGTGTTTCTGGCGGCTGAAAGAAACCCCGCCCTTCTTGCTAGTTGATTTCGCCGTTTTCCGGCGCAGCAGCCGCAACGATTTCCTGGAAATAGAGAGACACGGGAAAGTGCCGATCGCCTTTGACAAAGTTAATCTAATTGTACCGCCTCCTTTGGATCGAAGCAAACATTTTTCTACAATGCAGTCGAGATTCAACGAAATTAAAATTCGTTTCGATTTGCTGCAACCTCTGGTAAAAAAAGAGATTTATCGCGGACATTTAGTAGATGCGATCGGCAACTATCACAATTGGACGCTTCTACCCTTAGTCGAACTGTTGGGCATGATTTACCGTCCCCACAGATACGATTTTGAACTAAAATATTTCAGCCGAGACTTTCCGCCCGAAATACTCGATCGCGTCGCACCGCTTTTCTGCATCGCAAATCTTGAAGATTTGGCAGCAAAACATCAAATAGCTGAGGCTTTTTTTGCCGAAAGTTTACCGCTTGCACAAGCTAATCTTTCCTCTGACAATGCCCTAACACTACCGCCCTAGGCTCAAAGTTTCGTCCCGAAAGCGATTAATATAGTATTATCAACTTATATCTTGCACCATTGTCAATACTCCTTTTTTGAACAGGCAAGATGCCTGTTCCACAGGAAAATCTACTCTTTGTGGAACGGGCATCTTGCCCGTTCTTGAGAAAGATGCAAGATGTGATCTCAACTTTAAAGATTAACATCCCATGACAAAACTCAGCGTCAACATCAACAGAATTGCCCTCCTCAGAAACTCTCGAAACATCGGCATCCCCAGTGTTACCGAAGCCGCAAAAACAGTAATTGCTGCCGGAGCTCATGGCGTTACAGTCCATCCCCGCCCCGACGAAAGGCATATCAAAGCCGCCGATGTTTACGAATTAGCTAAAATGCTAACCGTTGAGTTCAACATCGAAGGAAATCCGTTTCAGCCGCCATTTATGGATATAGTTTGCGACGTAAAACCAGCTCAGTGTACCTTGGTGCCGGACGCTCCCGACGTGCTAACATCCGATAGCGGTTGGAATATTCCCGAAAATCGCGATCGGCTCTTACCAATCATTCAAAAATTAAAAGACAACGGCATCAGAGTCAGCTTGTTTATGGACGCAGATGCTGCTCTCATGCCGCTAGCAAAAGAAGTTGGAGCAGACCGAGTAGAACTGTATACGGAACCCTACGCAACTGCTTTTCGCGAAGGGAGAGTAGAATCTGTTTTTCAACAATATGTCTTAGCAGCTCAAGCCGCTCAATCAGCAGGTTTAGGGGTGAATGCCGGACATGATTTAAATTTGCAAAACTTAGCTAAATTTTGCTCGATTCCTGATATACTAGAAGTATCGATTGGTCATGCTTTAATTGCGGAAGCGCTAGAAATGGGGTTGTTCAACACAGTACAAGCTTACCTAAAAATCCTGGCAGGTTCGTAGTACCAATTAACCTCGTGTGGTAGGGCGGATTTGGTAGTGATAAACTCGTTTTTATCAGAGAGAATAACTCAATCCGCCCTACAAAGATACAGTATCAAAAATTACGTAAAAAATGGTTTGACACGCTACAAATATGGTAAGGTGGGGTTCGCAGCGCCCTAGATAATTAGGCGATCGTCAATCGATTTTAGATTTTAGATTTTAGATTTTAGATTTTAGAATTGAAGCATTGACCCCACGGATAAATACGTTCGGCAAGTTTCATCGGATACAGGTTTTTTATTTCTCGACGGATGAATCACGTGGCGGGTATCCTGGATGCTTTCGGTAAAGAATGAAGTAACACTAGGGGCCGTAACCCCGTGGGGTGCTAGCCGTGTTCTAGTAGCAACGCTCCTCCCAGAGCCAAGACACCGCGTTTTTTGCGTGTGGGCATTTCTTTAGCAAGAACCTCGGAAAAAGCTTTAATTTTCCTAGACCAAATTACTAATATTCTGTGTTGATATTATCCGTAAGGAGTATCATTAAAATGTCCCGACAAACTGAGGCTACTACTTAGCTCCCGCACTGCCAATTTGCTACCAGCAGATTTTGTGCCAGTACGGGATATTTACCTGTATCCTATATCCTCCTGTAGCCTCTGTGCGATCGCCAGATTTAATCCGGTGAAAACAGGCAAACACAAGTAACCATATACAATTCCTTACCCCCCTCGGAAGTGCGACATGAAAAAACTAATTTTACTGACTGGAATGCTACTCATGATGACGGCAAAATCAGTATTTGCCAGCCCAGTAGCCCCCAAAATAGCACCGAGCGAGCTGATGGCTGCCTCGGAAATTACAGAAACCCTTAACAAACCCGTTACCTCTGAATCAGTTCCCAACCTCGAACCGATCGAGCGAATGTCAACCTCGGAAATCCGAGAAACCATCAACCAACCCACCACCTATATTTTTGAAGGCGTCAAAGGGCGAGAACTCACTCTCTCCCTGTGGGCGGGACAACTGACAGCCGAACTGTACAGTCCCAATGGTGAAAATATGGGGGTTATTGAAAAAGCAGACAATCAGTGGATTGGCCAGTTGCCAGAGTCCGGCATCTATCGCGTGCGAGTTACCCCCAAAGGTGAAACCACCAGCTTCGTACTCGGACGCGACTTTAACGCCAAGTGGACTTATAGGCCCGATCGCGCAATTCCCATAGCATTCAAGGAAAAACAAGCCACAATCAAACTCAAAATGTCCGGCTACCAAATCCAGCCCATCACGGTTCAAGGCCAGCAGGGACAGACAATTAGGGTGACAGCTAGCAACAAAAATCTAGATCTGGCGATCGAATCTCCGACGGGAGAACTCCTGGATCAAGGCGAAGGTCAAACTTTTGCTCAACTCCCTGAGTCCGGCACTTACCGGGTAATCGTAGTTGCCAAGAGGCCGGTCAAGTCCTCAATCCGAGTTTCTGTGCAATAGCAAAGATTGCACAAATACCAAGGGCGATCGAATTTGCGTCGCCCAAAAAAACAGCTCGCCAATTGGCGAGCTGTTTTTTGCGTAATATCGTTTGCGGTTGCATCGGAATAATAAAATCGAGTCAACAGTTAACACTCAACCATTGAGTTTTTCCACCCCCAGTCAACAGTCAACAGCCAGTCGATTTTAGATTTTAGATTGTAGATTTTAGATTTGAGAATTGACTCCACAGATGAATCTGGGAGGTGGAAATTAGCTGTAAAATATTTCGCTTGTCAACGGTCAACAGTCAATCGATTTTAGATTTTCAACTGTCAACTGTCAACTGTCAACTGTCAACTGTCAACTGTCAACAGCCAACAGTCAACAGTCAACAATCAACAGTCAACAATCACGGACGGTGCAACCGGAATTGATATAACATCAACCTTGGATCAGCGCTTCAAAACGTTCTTGTTTCCAAATGCAGCTTAAATCCGAGTCAGCTAAAGCTAGCTCTCGGTATAAATTAGGGATAAACTCAACAGCCCGCTGCAAATTGTCAAGGGCCAAATCAGCAAATCCCAGTAGCGCATAACAGCAAGCTTTATTGTAAAAAGCGTTAGCAAAATCAGGATTTATTTCTAAGACTGTTTCGTAGCAAGCAATCGCCTCAGAGTAGCAGCCTTTTCGCGCCAATTCCACACCCCGGTTGTACCAAATTAAATAATCTTCAAAGGGACGCTCAGATGTAGGAGTGAACTTGGCATTTCTCTGATTTAAACCTACTAATTTCTCCAAAGCAACTCTCCGTTCGCCCACAGCATCGGCTCTGCCCGGTTGTAGAGCGATCGATCGGCTAAAACTAGCCACTGCTTGTTTGTAAAGTCCCATAGAGTTCGCAGCTATACCGCGATTGTACCAAGCCTTCGCGTCATCAGGCTTAAACTCGATCGCCCGCTCAAAACTGTTGAGCGCCTGATAGTAAAGCTTGAGTTCCAACAGGGCATTACCTCGGTTGTACCATGCCCAAGCAGCCTCCGGGTACAAATTTAAAGAGCGATCGAAACTCAGAACCGCCTTCTCGTAAAGCCCCATATCGATCAGCGTCAGTCCCCGGTTGTGCCAAATACTTGCCGCGCACGGGCTGAACTCCAGAGCCCGGTCAAAACTGTTGAGAGCGTCCAACCAGCGGCCCAACTTTCCTAAAGCAATAGCCCGGTTGTGCCAGCCAAAGCTCGCATTCGGCTCCACCGCCAAGGCCTCATCAAAACTCTTTAGCGCCTCTAAGTGCCGTTCTAATTTCCCCAGAGCCATACCTCGGCCGAACCAAGCCTTATAATGATCTGATTGCAACTTCAAAGCTCTGTTAAAGTTCGCCAGAGCACCATGATCATCGTTAGCTTCGAGGTGGCGCGAACCTAGATGGTAATACCAAGCCGCTTCCAAGTTTTGAATTAAGTTCATAATATTTTGTATCTATCTTAGGGATGATTCTACATGAAATCATACCGGGAGTAAAACTGTAATTCCACTAAAAATCTGAAAAATTTGATACAGGGCGATTGCCGGTACACAGGGCCAGTAACAACCTCAACAATTTGCGATCGAAACTAACTATTTTCCTCTCGTAAAATGCTGTTTGAGCTAACCGCACTCATCGTTTTTTAGAGATGCTGCGAATCTTAACTCTGTGTGAATCGCGCAACTCTTACCGCATCCCGAATTAGGTTTGCAGTTACACAAAGAGTCCTAGGACGCCCCAAGTCTAACTGCAAATCTGCTAGTGCTAATAGCTTCTACTTCTGGTTGCCCAATTCAAGCAACCACAACCGCTGTTTTAGCATTCTCACTCAACATCAACTGGCCTGTTGCATCAATACTAAAATCTTTCCCCAGCAGAAAACCCTTGCCCATCAAGCGCTGGCAAACAACCAGCGCAGTAATCCGGCGAATTTCTTCCATCACGTCAGCAGGAATCAAATAACTCAAACTCCAGATCACGGACTCGCAGTCATACCAAATCAAACGCTCAATACTGACAATCATCAAAGCAGCTACACTGTCAACAGACAGCCGGCCTCTGAGATCCGCAATCAAATCCTTACCAATTAAGCTATTGCGAGTCATCATCGCTCTAGCCATCTTCCCAATTTCTTGTTCGAGTTCTAAATGATTCATGCTTGGCACTGGCTTTTATGTTTTTAAAGCACTACTAAAAGTAAAAACAGTAGCCGCTACCAGGCTCTGCCCTAGCGTAGCTGACGCAGGCTCTACCGTAAGTCCTTTTAACAAAGTATACCTAAAGAAAGAGCCAAAATGTATCTAAAGGCAGATACCCAAATATTATTTTCTTGACATAAATTGGTAAACCAATCCCCACAAGAGTTTTTACGAGCCAATTGAGTATTTATACTTGCTAGTACCCGGAGTAAAGTCGATCGATTTTAGATTTTAGATTTTAGATTTTAGATTGGTAAATTCGATACATACTTAATAAAGTAGTTACTTCGGAGAAAAAACAGCAATGGCTGCAAACCAGGCAGACATCGATATTGCCCCCTTGATCGACTACGGCCTGATCGACCCCACCGCCACGCCAGAGCAAGTAGAACACTGTTGCCAACAAGCAGAGAGATTTGGCTTTGTCACAGTTTGCGTGTATCCCGCCTACGTCCGACAAGCAGTTGAGCTGCTGCACGGCAAACGTCCCAAAGTCTGTACAGTTATAGGTTTTCCCACCGGTGCTTCGACTTCAACGGTGAAAGTTTACGAAGCTCTAGAAGCAGCAGATAATGGAGCCGTAGAGTTAGATGTCTCCGTTAACTTAGGATTGTTGAAAGCTGGAAGAATCGACGAATTCCACCGGGAATTAGCCCAAATTTGCGAAGAAACTAATCTCACCATTAAAGCAATTATCGAAAGTTCGCTCCTTTCCGATGCCGAAAAACAATTAGCGGCTGAGATTTGTATGGAAGCCGGTGCCGCCTACATCAAAACCAACACTGGCTTTTTTGGCCCGGCGAAAGTTGACGATGTGCGACTGCTGAAGGAAGTTACGAAGGGACGGATTGGGATTAAAGCTGCCGGCGGAATTCGTACTCATGAACAAGCTCTAGATTTGGTACTAGCTGGGGCAACTCGTTTGGGGACTTCTCGTGGCCCGGAATTACTCCGCCAGCGCGATAATTTAGACAATCGTTGACAGTTGACAGTTGACAGTTAACTGTTGGCTGTTGACTGTTGGCTGTTAACTGTTGATATCAAATCCGTTAGCATCGGAATAGTAAATTCCAGTTCACTGTTCACTGTTCACTGTTCACTGTTCACTGCGTCAACAGTCAACAGTCAACCGTCAACCGTCAACATCATGTATGAGTGTAACCGGAAATGATATGATTTGTATTCATTGGTCATTGATCAAGTGTTTATCATCAATTGTTTCAAGGAGTTAATAGGGAGAACTTCCCACAGCTACAAGTTTATCAATTAGCAAAAAGAATCTCAAAAGAAATATAGTTTATTGTTTTAACTGGTTCCAAGGCTCTGCCTGGGAACCCATATTTAGAGGCTCTGCCTCGGCTGGGATTAGGAGGCAGAGCCTCCGGATCTGCGTTACCAGGCAGAGCCTGGTAACGAGTATCTAATAAAAGTTCTGCGTTGCGGACTGTTTTTGCTACTGTCCTTGTAAATCTAAAATCTAAAATCTAAAATCTAAAATCGAGTGACTCGAACTTACAAAGCAACTGGAATCAATCTTAAGAGTGCGCCGATGGGGGAATCCGATCGAGTGCTGACAATTTTGACGCGGGAATTCGGCTTAATTCGAGCCGTAGCACCGGGTGTTCGCAAACACCGATCGACCATCGGCGGAAGAAGCGAATTATTTGTTGTCAACGAATTGCTAATTGCCAAAGGCCGATCGCTCGACAAAATTACCCAAGCCGACACGGTACAATCCCATCCGGGTTTGAGCCGCAACCTAGGGAAACTCGCAGCGGCGCAATATCTGGCCGAATTGGCGATCGCCAGTGCCCTTTCCGATGAGCCCCAAGAAGAACTCTTTTGGTTGCTGGGCGAACATTTGAGCCGTTTGGAACGTTTGTCCGATCGCACAGAAATCCAATCTGCCGCCGTGCTGATTGCTCACCTCACCCACGGCATTTTTCACCTGCTAGCCTTAGCCGGCCTTGCGCCCCAAGTCCAAGTCTGCTGCGCCACCAGACAGCCACTTATCCCAAATTTCACCGATCCGAACTGGCAAACCGGGTTTAGTATACCCTCTGGGGGAACCTTCAGCTTGTCCGAGCTAGCTAACCTAGAGGCAGAACTCTCTTCAGAAACCGGTAGCTTGTCGAGATCCGCCTCCCGTTCCCGGCAAACGAATGGCAGCAAACACTTGACAAATTTCGAGATAAATGCTAAGGAATTAGCAGCGTTGCAACAGTTGGCTAGTCCAGAACTAGGAGAGGGGATTGCCGATCGAACAGCTTGGGTATCAGTAGAAAATATTTTGCGGCAATATGCCCAGTATCATTTAGGTTGCACGATTCGATCGGGAAGCTCGATAGACACCTACCTAGAGAGTTTTGAGTTTTAAATTTTGAGTGTGGATTTAAATAGGTGAAGGGGCGATCGTACATCGCAGCCCCAGCCTGCCGGATACCCGAACCTGCCGGTCTTTTCAGGTAAATTCTCAAGGTTGTTGCGACATCAGATAATAGATAGAGAAAAAGTTACGAGATTATTAATAAACTTAGGGGTTAACCCCTCAATTTGAAATCCCCATCCCCCCAACCTCCACCATCCCAGGCGAGCCACCCCAAATCCTATGATGCGACTGTCCGATTCTGATTTGACAATATCTGTTTTAGCTGTGACCCACCACAAAATGGAAGAACGAGAAAATTTTCCTGATTTTCGCTCCGATCCGGTCTTGGCCGATCGACAATGGAGCAACGTCCCAGACCCAGAAATGGATAAATACCCCACAACTCCAGAAACAGACGGGAACAACGGCAATAGCCCACACCCCGAAGCAATCCCCCCGGTTCCCACACCAGAGCCAGCAGCAGAACTCTCCGAGGCAGTAGCCGAAATTCCCGAAAAACAAACGGGATTTCTGCCAGTGCTCAAAAACCCCAATTTTCTAGCATTGTGGAGTGGGCAAGTTTTTTCCCAACTAGCAGATAAAGTTTATCTCGTACTGACGATCGCCCTCGTAGCCAGCCGCTTTCAAGCGCCAGATCAAACCATCAGCAGGTGGGTATCGGCAATCATGATCGCCTTTACCATTCCCGCAGTGCTGTTCGGGGCCGCCGCAGGCGTGTATGTCGATAGGTGGTCGAAAAAAGCAGTGCTGGTAGCCACAAACCTGCTGCGGGGAGCCTTCGTTTTAACCTTGCCAGTGCTGCTGTGGCTCTCGGACGGGTGGGAACTCGGTCAACTGCCACTCGGATTCTGCTTGCTGCTGCTAGTGACATTCCTCGTTTCGACTCTAACTCAATTTTTCGCCCCAGCAGAACAGTCAGTGATTCCCCTAATTGTGGAACGCCGCCACCTGCTATCAGCAAACTCCCTCTACACCACAACCATGATGGGTTCGGTGATTATTGGCTTCGCAGTGGGAGAACCCTTACTAGCTTTAGCCGACACCCTATTTTCCAACCTCGGTGGCGGACTCGGCATCGGCAAAGAATTAGTAGTAGGCGGAAGTTACGCCTTCGCCGGAGTGCTGTTGCTGTCGATGCAAACAGGCGAAAAAAACGAAGTCGAACACGAACCGCCCCACCCCTTAGCAGATTTGCGAGACGGCCTGCGTTACATCAACGATCAACCCAAAGTCCGCAATGCTTTAATTCAACTAATTATTCTCTTTTCCATTTTTGCAGCCTTGGCAGTTCTAGCAGTTCGGCTGGCAGAAATCCTCCCCGGTATGAAAGCGTCGCAATTTGGCTTTTTGCTGGCGGCGGTGGGCGTGGGCATGGCTTCTGGGGCGGCGACAGTCGGCTATCTCGGCCATAAATTTTCTCACTCCCAACTGAGTTTAATCGGATCTGTTGGCATGGCACTTGCTTTGATGGGCCTTTCTGCATTTACAGACCATTTGTGGCTGTCGGTGCTGTTCATTACCCTGTTGGGTTTATTTGCCTCATTGGTGGGAGTGCCGATGCAGACTACAATTCAAGCAGAAACCCCAGAAGAAATGCGGGGAAAAGTCTTCGGGCTGCAAAACAATGCCACTAATATCGCTTTGAGTTTACCGTTGGCTTTGGCCGGGGTAGCAGAAACATTTCTGGGTTTGCCGACAGTATTTTTGGCTTTAGCAGGATTAGCGATGGCTGGGGGTGTCTTAACCTGGTATATTTTCCGTAGCAGTAATAGCAAAGTCGATCGAACCTAAATAAATAACAAACTCTGATTTACTGGAATGCACATCGCTTGGCTAGGAAAAAAATCACCTTTTTGCGGTAACGTCACTTACTCCAGGGAAGTCACCAACGCACTATTAGACCGGGGATACCAGGTTAGTTTCCTGCACTTTGCCCAAGAAACGGGCCCGCTGGAGAGGAACAATACGGGGTGGAGTATGGCAAATGGTTCATGGGGAAAGGGAATTACTCAAACCTCATATACCACTTCGCTTTCGTCCGCCAGTTGCAACGAAGTCTCTTTACCCTGTCACTACAAATCGCAAATTTATACGATTCCAACTCTCAAGTCCCGCACAGTGCTGATGAAATCTCTGCGGCGGCTCAAACCCGATGTTGTTCACGCTTCCCTGACGCTTTCGCCTCTAGACTTTCTGTTGCCGGAAATTTGTCAAGAATTGAATTTGCCTCTGGTGGCGACTTTTCACCCGCCGTTCGATCGCAAATTGCGGAATTTGACATCGGGAACCCAACACCTGATGTATCAACTGTATGCTCCTTTTTTGGCTAACTACGACTCGACGATCGTTTTTTCTCAGATTCAGCGGGATATATTGGTGAAGTTGGGAGTGCCGCAGGAACGGGTGGCTGTGATTCCCAACGGCGTGGATGCTGTTAAATATTCTCCAGGGCCTTCGGGGCTGAAGTCGGAATTAAAGGCCGATCGAATTTTTGTTTACCAAGGCCGCATTGCCCAGGAGAAAAATGTCGAGGCTTTGCTCAAGGCCTGGAAACACTGTAATTTTGGCCCTGGGAACGTATTGGCGATCGTAGGCGACGGGCCCCTAGCCGCCTCGCTGCAACTGTTTTACGGCGAAGATGATGGCATTGTGTGGCTCGGATTTGTCGCTGAGGAGGAACGCCGGATCGAAATTCTGCGGGGTGCTGACGTATTTATTTTGCCTTCTTTGGTGGAGGGACTGTCGCTGTCGCTGCTGGAAGCGATGGCCTGCGGTTTAGCTTGTTTGGCAACCGATGCCGGTGCTGACGGCGAGGCCTTGGAGGAAGGCGCGGGGATAGTTTTGAACACTCAGAGGGTACGAAGTCAGTTGCAAACCTTGCTGCCGCTGTTTTGCGATCATCCTGAGTTGGGAATGCTGCTTGGTCAAAAAGCACGCCAACGGGCGATGGAGCGATACACTCTCAGTCAGAATATTACTGAGTTGGAAAAGCTGTATGCAGAGGTTTTGCAAAAGCAGCGCGTACTAATTCGCGGTTTAGCATAATTCAGCAGGAAGAAGGAACTCCGAACCTGTTGAAATTAATCCGTCTATCCGTGTCAAAATCCGTGTCGTGCCTTCCTTCTTCCTTCGCATATGACTTATAGAAATCCCGCTCCTACTGTTGATATTATCATCGAGTTAGCCGATCGCCCCCATCGCCCGATCATACTCATCGAACGCCGCAATATTCCCTACGGCTGGGCACTTCCCGGCGGCTTTGTCGATTACGGAGAATCGGTAGAAACGGCTGCCAAACGCGAAGCTTTAGAAGAAACGAGTTTGAATGTAGAATTAATTGAGCAATTTTACGTTTATTCTGATCCAAATCGCGACGCGCGGCAACACACTATTAGTATTGTATTCTTGGCTTCTGCAACGGGCGAACCTCAAGCCGCCGACGATGCTAAAAGTTTACAAATTTTTGAATCTTGGCAGATTCCTCGTGAATTGTGTTTCGATCACGATCGCATTTTACGAGATTATTGGCGTTACCGTCATTATGGATTGCGGCCGCGTTTGTAGGAGGGGAGTTTTTGTTTCGTTCATCTCACATCTTGCACTAATGTCAGGAACAGGCAAGATGCCTGTTCCACAAAAAAAACTCAATGTTATTGTGGAACGGGCGTCTCGCCCGTCAGGAACAGGCAAGATGCCTGTTCCACAAAAAAAACTCAATGTTATTGTGGAACGGGCTTCTAGCCCGTCAGGAACAGGCAAGATGCCTGTTCCACAAAAAAACTCAATGTTATTGTGGAACGGGCGTCTCGCCCGTCAGGAACAGGCAAGATGCCTGTTCCACAAAAAAACTCAATCTTCTTGTGGAACGGGCGTCTCGCCCGTCAGGAACAGGCAAGATGCCTGTTCCACAAAAAAACTCAATCTTCTTGTGGAACGGGCTTCTAGCCCGTTCTTGAGAATGGTGTAACATCGGAGTTCATTAAACTAAATTCTATGCCAAGCTTGACAATATTAGGCGGAGGTGCTTGGGGTTCTGCCTTGGCAAATCTGGGAGACAAAAAAGGATCTCGAGTTAATTTGTGGTCGCGCAGCAGTTCTGTTAATCTAGAATCAGTTATAACAGGTGCGGATGTTGTTGTTTCGGCAGTTTCGATGAAAGGAGTTGGAGCAACTGTCGATCGACTTTTGGCTTTAGAGTTAAGTCCCAGTACAATTATAGTTACCGTCACCAAAGGTTTAGACCCCGCGAGTACACGCACTCCATCTCAAATTTGGCAAAATGCGTTTCCTAATAATTCAATTGTGGTACTTTCGGGCCCAAATCTTTCCGAAGAAATTCAGCAGGGCTTGCCGGCGGCAACGGTAGCGGCGAGTTTGGATTTAGCGGCGGCCAAGCAAGTGCAAAATATTTACAGTTCCGATATTTTTCGGGTTTATGTGAATGAAGACCCGCTGGGGACTGAGTTAGGTGGAACTTTGAAAAATGTATTTGCGATCGCCGCTGGAGTTTGCGACGGTTTACAATTAGGAACTAATGCGAAATCTGCTTTGCTGACTCGGGCTTTGCCGGAAATGATTCGGGTGGGGGTTCGTTTAGGGGCTCGCGCAGAAACTTTTTACGGTTTGTCTGGTTTGGGAGATTTGCTGGCTACTTGCAACAGTCCTTTATCGCGCAATTATCGGGTTGGTTTCGGATTGGCTGAAGGCAAATCTTTAGAGCAAATTTTGCACGAATTGCAGAGCACTGCTGAGGGAGTCAATACTACTAATGTGTTGATTGATTTGGCTAATCAACGTGGCATTGAAGTGCCTGTTTCTCGTCAAGTTTATCGCTTATTAAATGGTGAAATTACTGCTGAACAAGCCGTTTTATCGCTGATGGAACGAGCTTTAAAACCTGAGATTTTATAATTTCTACGGCTAGATAGGTAAGGACTTATACCAATTTTTTATGAGGTTGCATAGAATCCGATCCCCCCTAGCCAAGAGGGCGGGCACGGGGAGTAGGGGTCGCACCGCCCCTACTAAGGGGGGGACAAGATTCTTCTCAAAGTCAACCCCTACTCCCCTTCTTAAGGGGGATTTAGGGGGATCGAGATATGTGCAACTTCACCTTAAATTGGTATTAAGCAAAGCTTAAGTCCCTACCCGTAGCTGAAGTTTCAAGGATTTGCCTCACGAGTTGCTAGTTATGAGTTAAGAGTTGTAAGCGACATTGGTTGAGCGGTCAAATTGATGTTTTGAGCGCTCGGTAGAGAGAGTTTAAGAAATTGAAGATGAGTCGTGCATCCAAAACTCTTTAACTCATAGCTGCTACTTAACTCATAACTCATAACTTGCAGAGCGAGTTGCACCAGCTTTACATCTTGCCGTGCTGCATTACCTGTTGAAGGTGCTGCCGAATTTCCTGCGCGTGCTCCATGTCAGCTTGCTGCAATTTTTGAAACAGTTCAGCACAAGGCTGAGAACCGGTTTCTTGAGCATCTTTCATGTAAGTATCGTAGGCTTTCAAAGCTTCAGACTTGTTTTGCAAAACTGTTAACAAATCATACTCGAGGTTGCTGATGACGGCATTTCCGTTAGTGCTCATAAACTGACCTTCTGCTAGGATTTGTCCCAAGTTTGACCGATCCGGGGATGACTGTTCATCTGTCTAGAAGGGTAGATAATTCTACTTTCCACCGTAATAAAACGCAACTTCTTTATCTTTCAGCGGTGCGAAGTCAGCAGCAACTAGCATTTTATCGAGCTCGTTTTGGGGCAGATGTTTGACACCGATTCGGACAATGCGCGATCGCATTGTATTTGACACGCCACTGCGCTGTCTGCCGGATTCTAATCCCATCACTTGCTTGTAGAGGTCTAATTTTGCTTGCGGAATCGGAGTACCGTCAAAGTCGATTCCAGAGGCGATCGCAACATCGATCGCATCTGCACCAGTTGTAGATTGAGCCGCTGAGTTTGTTTCTGAAGACATTGTGCAACTTAAATAAAAAGGACGATCGTCATAAAAAGTAGTTTAGTCCTAAAAGTGCCAAAGTTGAGCACCAAACTCTAGCACAGCTCAAAATAACGTAAACTCGTGAAACAAGCTAAACAGTCCGCCCCACACTGTTCCATTAAGGACAGTTTGGCCGGGGGGCGAGATCATTGAGCATTTCTTCAAACAACGGATTGCCAAAACTCATCAATTGCAGTGAAGCATTTTCGTCAAAGATATCCGGGTAAAATGTTACAGCATAATCGCGACTTTTATAGTTAAGATTCCAAGTGCGATTTTCCGAGCGATCGAACATAGCGCCAATCTGCTTTAAAATCAAAGAATTGACAAACAAATTTTCGATGGTTTCAGGAAACAGAGAAGTCGGCTGCAGAGGTTGACGGATTTCTTGCAAGTCTGATTCTACATCCATCGCTACCATTTCATCGAGGGCAGGACCGCGAGGCGGCGCGTCTAAAATGCGATCGAACTCTCCCAACAAAACGCCCTCTTCTTCGGGATCTGCACTCATCACAGCCTGTTCGATGAAAGTGGGAACTGTTGCGAGAATCGGTTGCAAATTGCCCACAACGGTTTGAAAAGCATCGATGCGATCGCGCAATTTCTTGTAAACCTTCGCCTCTACCGTTCCGTCATAGTAAAAATTGTGTATTCTGACGGTATCATAAATCTGGCCGATGCGATCGAGTCTGCCGATGCGTTGTTCGACTCGCATGGGATTCCAAGGCATATCGTAGTTGATTAAAACGCCGCAAGTTTGCAAATTTAGCCCTTCTGATGCGGATTCGGTACAGAGTAAAATTTTGATGATTCCTTCTCGGAATTTGGTTTTGATTTGTTCTTTCGGAAAAATTCGCCATTGACCATTTTGATACAATTCTCCGCCGCGCCCGGAATAGCAAGCAATCTGAGCACCATATAATTGTTGTAAAGCGCTGCGGATATAATCCATTGTGTCGGTGTACTGCGTGAAGACGATCGCACTTTCGCGCTGGATTAGTTCTTGACGCAAAATTGTGATAAAATGCGAAAGCTTGCTATCTTCGCCTGTATTCTCGAATTGATAAAGTAAATCTTCTAAATATTTAATCTCTTCAGGATCTGCTGGTTCAAAATAAGATTCCATTCCTTCGAGAATCACATCATCCGCCTCATCTAAATCCTGAAAATCATCCTCAGTAATGCTAATTCCTTCGAGGCGGCGCTGTAAGGATTCGCGGATGGCATAAAACGAACTTGTCAGGCGTTTGCGGTAAAGAGTCATCAAAAATCCTAACGCTTTGCGGTTGTCTTTTTGCGCTAGATTGTAAAAGTGGCGCACGTAATTACTGACGGCGAGATAAAGCGGGACTTCGCGCTTATTTTCTAATGTAATCGCATTATCTCGGACTGCGCGGTGGGGAATATCGCGATCCAACAATCCCCGCTGATAGTATTGGCGCAAAGTGTCGCGGGTGTGGCGGAACATCAAATCCTTGAGGGGAGTATTCACTGTCAAATATTGGCGGGAAGCGGCGATAAAATCCGTGTCTTCAGCAACTTGTTTTGGGTTGACTCGCTGGTTTTTTTCCCAGACATCGCGTAACTTATAATATAGTAGCCGATCGCACTTTTGGAGATATTGCTGCAACCGAGCACAGGGCGAACCGCCTTGCTGGAAGTAATCCACAGACATCAGTTGCCAAAAATTCAAGGTTTGGCGATCGGGTTTGTCGGATAGTGTGCTAAAATAATTGCAGAAATTCTCACCATAAGACCAATGTCCTCGGAGTCCGAGAAGTTGCAATAAATCGAAAACTTCGATCGCGTCAATCTGCATCGGCGTGGCGGATAATAATAAGAGCGATCGGCTTTTTTCTTTCAATTGCTGCATTAACTGTAGTAA
Source organism: Microcoleus sp. B7-D4 (assembly GCF_036705125.1). Taxonomy (NCBI): domain Bacteria; kingdom Bacillati; phylum Cyanobacteriota; class Cyanophyceae; order Oscillatoriales; family Microcoleaceae; genus Microcoleus; species Microcoleus sp. B7-D4. The sequence continues at coordinate 20,801 of NZ_JAUBTT010000017.1, read as the reverse complement.
GCGATTGGGAGTTTCCTTGCGGTTTTGCGGGCTTTGGCGGCGGGCGTGATGCGCTTCATCCAGAATCACCAAATCCCACGGTTGCGCGTCTAAAAGCTGGTTTGTACGATCGCTCCGACGGACTAAATGAGATGATGCTAAAATTAGATTTTGGGAATTCCAAATATTCTCTTCCCCTGACATACTCCTCTCCCCATAGGAATTTTTTAATTCACCTTTGTTGTAACTCCAAAAATGCAAATTAAATTTTTCGCGCAATTCTTCGTGCCATTGCGGCTGAATGCTAGCGGGTGCTAAAATTAACACACGTTTGACTTTTTGGCTGACAAGCAAGTAACGGAGAATCAACCCAGTTTCGATAGTTTTTCCCAATCCAACTTCATCCGCAATTAAGAAACTTTTCGGAAAATTTGCCGCCACTCTACGCAATATCTTAATCTGATGCGGCCAAGGTGCGATCGGAATTGATTTTAAACAATAATCCAGACAACTTGGCGAAGCGTACAAATTGAGAATCGGTTCAAATTTAGCATAATCTTGAGATAACTCCAAATCCCCAACACCTCCTCCTAAATCCCGACTCCTAACATCCGTTACATCCGTTACATCCGTTACAAAATCCGTTGCCGAACCTTCCTCATCCGTTACATCCGCTACATCCGTTACATCCGTTACATCCGCTACAAAATCCGCTGCCGAACCTTCCTCCCGATTCCACACAGGTTTACTGCTGGGCGCGTAGTTGAGCAGCTTATTTTTCACCGCTTCCGGCACTTCAAAAACGCGCACATTCGGCGATAAATTGTTCCACAACTGTTCAAACCGAAAAATCTCTTCAGAAACTCGTTCTGCATCTCGACCGCCTTCCCAAGCACAATAAACGTGGAAAGATTCAACGTTGCTTTCCCAACCGCTGAGAGATTCGTTATTGGAACCGCTAAAGGCTAATTGTGCGCCGTTACAGTCGGTAAAAATGCCGACTTTTTCGTGAAAAATATGCTGGCGATCGAGTAAACTTTCAGTATCTATTGGTAAGCCGTTAGATTTGAGGGGAACGGCGATTTTAATATCGAGATAACTGTTTTGAATCAGCCAACTGAGAATTTCAAAATGTTTGAGTTGGGCGAAAGTTTTGGGCGGCTGTAAATCGGTATCGAGGCGGATGGTAACTGCATCTCGGAGGGCGTAACCTTGTTGGATAGCTTGCAAGTCTTGGGGGCTGAATTGACAGCCCATGATTAACCGCATCCGCCCTTGATTGTGCAGCATGGCGCCCAATCCCTGCGCTACTTTACTGAGGATGGCGCTGTTGAAAAAGCCGGATTTGCGATCGTACTGTAGAGCACATTCTAGCGCGGGAATGTAGAAATCGGCGATCGGGTTATTTTCGTTGCTAGAATAACTAATCCGCCAGGGATAATCTGTTAAATTCATGTTATTATTTATTCTTTAAGGTTCGTAGTTGCGCTTCAGCGCCGGCCGGATCATAGCGTGGGCAACTACAAACTTATTTTAATCACGACTTAGGCAAAGGTGGAATCTCATCAGCCGAAAGTGTCACCACTTTTCCATCTTGCCAAATACTAATTGATTGTCCGAGTTTGCGGTGTTTCTCGATCGCCTGTGCGATCGCCATTTTAACACCAGCATCGATTCGATCGGACAATTTTTGATTTGTTTGAGTCATCGGATTAATCCTCCTGAGTAATTGTATTCCAAATCTCGAACTGATAAATTATCGGATTAGAATTTAAAGGGCATTCTGCAATCAATTCAGGAATAGGATTAGAATTATCATAACTCACCCACATATCACTTAAAGGTAAGTACAATTCTAATAAATTTTTGCGTCTTAAGGCGCTTTCCCACAGTCCGCCAGGGAATGAATTCCCTGGCTAATAGCGAAAGTCCTCTAAAGAGGACTGATGAGTTATTCATATCCTCCCTCTTTTGTCACTTGCGGCAGACAATATTATTAAATTTTAATATATTAAATCATAATTATTAAATCCTAGAAATTATTCAGTCCTCTTCAGAGGACTTTCGCTTTGAGGCAGGGAATTCATTCCCTGCCGGACTGCCGGAATGCGGGTTTTGCCTGAAGCCGAACTGCGGGTTTGACCTTAAATTGACCTAACCCAAATCTAAACTCAACTGTCCCTCAAACGGAAGTTCCATCTGTTGATAAACAACCTTCGCCTTAATCTCATCCATCGCCAACCACAAATCTAACAAAGCCTTCTCCTCCGGGATGCGTTTCTTCTCATCCCCAATACGCGGAATCACTTTCAGCGCCACTTCTATCGCCCGCATGAAATTATCGTTATCAGTCAAAGCGGTTTTTTTCATAAACTCGCGCACGATTTGAATATCTCCGTCCTCCTGATACAAACCGATAATCGCGTGCAATCCATCGACTAAATAGGTAATCGAAAAATCTTGCGGATTGACAGAAAAAGCTCCTTTTTTCAGCCGCTGTTTCGGTGTCAAAAGTTTGCAAGTGCCGCTAGTCGAGTCAATTAATTTGTAGACTTTTGCTAAATCTACGACATCGAAACCGCCGACGGCGAGGGCGAGTTGTCGCGCTTCATCGAAGGGGAACTCGACAGCGCCAAAGGCATCCCAGGCGAGGAAATACCATTGAGTCAGGGCGTCAAATCCGGCGGTATCGGTTTGTGCAAGTTTGCGGAAGCGATAGTTTGCTATGGCTTTTCTGGCTTCAGCAAATGCAACTTCCGGGCGCACTTCTTCGCCGCTGCTGTCGAGGATGGGATAGGAACGGCTGAACACATTTAAAGCGGGGCCAAAGGCGCTCAAATAAAGATTAATACCAGCTCCTTCATGCTTTTTGTTAGGCAAATCTGATTCGAGTGCTTTTTCTAATTCTGGTGCTTTCTGAAAAACCGTATTGCTGACTTCAACTCGCAAATCATCCCACCAAGCTTGGGGGGCGTTAGGATCACGTTTGCGACAGACGAGGAGCACTGTACTAGAAACCGAGTTTTTATGCGCTTGGTGCAAGTTTTGCGGGTTTTCGGTACTGACGGCCCAAGATGCGGTAATCTCGAAACCGGCATCGATGAGGGATTTTGTGAGTACGTCCCACGCGCCGGATTCTTTGTGGTTGAATTGGACTGTCATCACGCCGTCATCGCGCAAAACTCGGTAATATTCGCTAAAAGCTAGCGCCATTTTTGCTTCGTAATCTTGTTTGGCGAGTTCGTCGGGGGATGTCCCCATGTTGCGGAAGCGCGACGGGTTGGCTACCGCTTCTCTATCTTTGTCGGTGAGTTCTGAGTAGAATAAATCGGGGAAAATATCGCCTAATGTGCGCTTCATCCAGACGTAGAAAAAGTCGGAAAGTTCGGCATATTGGATTGTGGAATAGTAAGGCGGGTCGGTGATAATGGCATCGACTGAATTGTCGGGAATGTGGTAGAGGCTATCGGCTGATGCGGCATTTATTTGGATAGTTTTAGGGTCGTATTGTTCGATACCGGGTAAGCCGATAGAGTGGGGTTTTGTGCCGAATAATGCACAAAGGTTAGGATAATCCGATAAAACTTTTTCAGCACACCAATGCCATAGCCGAATACTTCCATTAACTTCTGGATAGTTCCAAATTAAATTTAATGCGTGTTGACCAGAGGCTCCTTCAATTTTAGGCCCCATTGTATTTACATGAGCTAATCTACAATTAACATCAACACATCTATCTAATACTAAAGCTAGATAAGTTGCGATCGCCTCTACTTTCTCCAATTCATACTCAGCCTGTAGCAGTGCCTGAGCTTCGTTGATAATTTCCACATAAGTGACAAGCGTTAGAAGCTGTCGAGGGTTAAATAATTGTTCCCAGCTTCTAATTCCTCGATTGTAACAACGGGTGTCTTGTCCCTGTAAAAGTGGCTCGCAAGGTATTAGATATGAGTTTTTATAAGTGTCTAAAAATTGTTCGGTCTTAGCAATTCCTTTTAGGTCTAATTCTAAAGGTAATCTAAATTCTAAGCTACTCGCTCCTTTTTTGTAACCAACTGCATAAACTAAATGATTAAAATCTTTTTCTAAAATTTTTCTATCTATATAGTCACTAGCTAGTAAATAGTCACAATTCAGGCATTTTCCCTCACCTCGATTAATTGTAATCATCTCACTCGGATCGTACTCACCCCCATCCGTTTTAATCGTGGATTCCTTGCCTTTCTTCCCCTTCACCAACTCAAAATCAACCCGCTTCTGTTCCGGGTTGGGAATTGGTTTTACCGCATACCAATCACTCGTAACTTTTCTCGTTTGGTTCTTACCTGCATAATTACTCGTCTTACTCAACCACCAATTCGGACTCAACGGCACAACCGACTGACAACTCGGACAAACCACCGTATGAGCCCACAAATAAGTCTGCACAGTTTCCCCCGGTAAAGATGGGAAAAACTCAGTTAATCTTTTCTCCGCTTCATCCCCCACCCATTTCACCCATTTATCAATATCCTCCTGCAAATCCGGGCCAAATTTCAGCGGATATTCCATCGCCGCCTTCATCGTCACCACCGCCACCGGATTGAGATCCGACGCCAACACATTCAACCCGTACCGCGCCGCCTCAAACGGAATGCTTCCCCCACCCGCAAACGCATCTAAAATCGTCGGCGTGCGATTCCCCCACACTTTCTCACAATAGTCATGAACTTTTTTAATTCGCACCGAAGACGGGGGAGTTTTGTAGAGTTTAATTTCCTTCCCCGGTTCCAATCCCAGCAAATATTCAAACTCTTCTAAAGAGATATCTGCTGGTAAAATCGACCCCAACACCGAAGCGCGAGAAAACGATAAAGGTTTGCGCGAATACCAGCGATGCAATCCTTTAAATGGATTGCCGCCGTGTTCGTAATAAACCTGCTCGTTTAGCAGATTTACGGGCATGATTTTCTCGATGAAGAGGTGAGGGCGCATAATTTGTTGGTTGTTGGTTATTTGTTATTTGTTATTGGTTATCCGTTGGTAATTCGGCGATTGGAAATCGCGTCTACACAAACGAAGTCCGCCTCCGCGGACTAAGAGAGAAAGATCCCAAAATTTTCTCGCTCAATCTTCAAATAGCTCTGCCTTTTCAATGATAAACCATTCGTGATACAATATTGCTAAGAAAAACTCTTCTCCTTTTGGGCGATCGCACACAGCCATATATCCAGATGCCGACCAGTGATCCTCAAAAGTTGTATCCTTAAGAAACAGAGTCAGCGAGTTGCCATCCGCACTCCAAATTGTCCGCAAAATCGTGATATTTTGGTGATGCAATGCTTCAATCGGCAACAACACCCACCGCCCCTCAATTTCCATAAATTCCGCTGCGGCGTATCTAAATTCAGACTCCCATCTAAACGGCCCTTCATGCTTCTCAATAATCCCATCCCAGCGCACTGTTTTAATTTTGGCTAAAGTTTCGTTTGACAAATCAGCTACTTTCATAAAATTAATCTCCTCATAAATTTTGCTTGTTTGTATCGAAGTCTCGATCCCCCCTAACAAGAGGGCGGGCACGGGGGCACCGCCCCTACACTCGGGGGGGACAAGAATGCGCTACCACCAGAGAAACCGGGTTTAACTGGTTCCAAGGCTCTGCCTGGGAACCCCTGTCTAGAGGCTCTGCCTCGTTTGTGGCTGGGAAAGATTGGAGGCAGAGCCTCCTGATATGCGTTACCAGGCAGAGCCTGGAAACGAGTAGATACGTCAAATCCGCTACTTTCACAATTTCAATCTCCCAATAAAATTCGCAAAGCTTTCAAAGCATTTGAACGATTCCCATTGGCAATTTTTCCAAACCAATAATGTGCCTCTTCATTACTCATCGCCATAATCCCTTCGGCAATATTCGCAATTCGTTCGGTTTTCGATAGCGGTTGCAGCGATTGAAATAAAATCGCCAAACTCACCCCCGATTCTTCTGATAATATATAAGGAGTTTGTCGCTGCTGAGATAAAGTTTTAGGGTCGTAATTATTCGCTTTGAGAGTTGCATAAATTGTTTGTCTCGCCAAAACCAGGGCATTTCCTTTGAGTCGCCCCAATTTTTTAGCAGCAGGACGTTTTTTCTCTCCCGCTTTCTTGTAAGCACATTGGTATAGTTCCAAAGCGAAGTTGTTATTATCTATCGGTAAAACTCGTAATTGAAATTCTTGCATGAGCTATGGGCGGGGCGGGTTTAGGAAATATTTTATTTGAGGCGTAGATGGTTGGTAGAACCCGCCCCTACATGGCACTAATTATACAACAATCAATCTCTACATCGTATCATGTCCGATCGATCGCGATTCGTGTAGGGGCGGGTTCACCAACCATCTACGCAATCAACCAACCATCTCAAAAACCCGCCCCGGCCTATGTATTATGCGGGTATGTTAAAAGAGGTAGATTGGGATTTATCGTGGGGTAGGGGCGGGTTTTTGAGATGGTTAATTTTTGCCACATATTGTTGGTTAACCCGCCCCTACATTTCAATACAATAATTAATTTACACATCATATCATGTTCGATCGCAATTCCTGTAGGGGCGGGTTCACCAACCATAATCGCCATCAACCAACCATCTCAAAAACCCGCCCTGACCCATGTATTATGCTAGTATGTTAAAAGAGGTAGATTGGGATTTACCGTGGGGTGGGGGCGGGTTTTTGAGATTGTTAATTTTTGCCACATATTGTTTGTTAACCCGCCCCTACATTTC
>NZ_JAUBTT010000017.1:8424-13977 GCF_036705125.1 Microcoleus sp. B7-D4 | reverse complement strand
CGTGGGGTGGGGGCGGGTTTTTGAGATTGTTAATTTTTGCCACATATTGTTTGTTAACCCGCCCCTACATTTCAATATATCACCCTTGCCGTTAAATTTAAACGCTCTACTGGATTGCGATCGAGCGTTTGTTTTATACTGCTAATATCCGAGGCATTTGCTGACAAAGCTGGCTGGAATTCTAAGATGATTTTCAAACTAACATCTGCTTGCGCGTCGGGACTCTCCAACAAACTTTTGATAGTCGAGAAAAAGCTCTGAAATCCCCGCATTTGACCTTGATATTCCAGCCGCAAAAATTGGTCGCCGGTTTGAATGGTGGCGGTTTGGTCGATTTGCGGTTGCCACCGCTGCAATAGGGCAATTGCCGTTCCCAATTTACGATAATCCATTACTTGATCCACAGACAATTCTAGCACTTCGATGCCTTGCACTTTGTAGTCGCTAATGCGATCGCCCAATCCCGTAAATACCGCACTTATCGTGCCGTCAATTTGGATAATCGGCGGTTTCGCCTCCCACAAACTCGGCTGTAGCGTTTCCACCACATAAGGAGAATTGTCACTATATCGAACGCTAGGAACTTGAGGATTTAGATTGACATTGGTTGTTTTTTCTGCTGTCTCACCGTTACCGTAATCGGCCACCACACGAAAAATACTGTTATTAACAATGGTGGCGTCATACTCATCGGAAGGGCGGAAATTTCCCGGCACTAAAGTATTATCTTGATACAAACTAACCGTCAATGCTCCTTTCGCTTTCCACCTCACCCGCACGGGTTTTGCCGCTTCTGCACTCGGCATCAATTGAGCGCTGAGTTCCACTTCTTTCGGCGCTGGAGGTTCGAGAATGCCGCGCTTGTATAGGGAGGCGCGATCGCTAAATTCGATCGTCTCCGGCAGCGCCAACACGCTATCATCGGTTTTGATAAATAGTCTCTCCCCGACTTTCATATCCCAATTGCCCATTTTCAAACCTTCGCGAATCGTCTCCCGCAGCATCGAAACTTCCGCATCAAGGAGAATATTCAAACTCCAATCCTTAGCAAAAGCATCGCGCAGCGCCTTAGTAGTCCAATTATCCAACCCCGCAGGCCAAACTTTTTGCAGGATAAAAGCCGGGGCGAAAGGTTTAGCTTCTTCCGCGCGAATCTTGCCGCAATCTTTGAGGGCTTTAAGAATCACATCTTGCTGGTTGTTTTTGCCTTTCACCATACTCGCATCCTGCGCGGTAAGAGTGTAGTGCATCAATCCTTTCGGTGCTTTTACTTGGTCATTTGAAGGATAAAATAAATGGCGGTAAGCATTAGTCAAAGATACTCTCACAGCTATATCTTTTGCCCCTTCCCGTTCCTTCAATTGCTTCTGCTGGCTTCCCGATAAATCTGCCAGTCGGTTCTGACTTTTGAGAATATTTTGAATTGCTTTATATTCTCTGGCATTGTCGATCGCCGTTTCTAATTCTAGCCGATTGGCCACCAAAAATAACAACCGATTCCGGTAGGTGCGAAACTTCCCCGATTCGCCGCTATTGTTAAAAATTCTCTCGATTAATTCCGGGGCTGCGTCGGTAGAAGCATTCACCGTCGCATCGTCAAAGTCGATCGCGCACAACGCCACATCATCCGGGTTGTCGTCTACATCTCCGGGACTTTCGATATTAGAAACTAAGGTAAAAAATTTCTTGGCAAAAATGCTATCCCGACGAATTCTCAAATCATCTTTCGCGAATCCCCTCCCAACTTGTTCCTTCTCCTCGGTGATAATTTTGTTGATCGAAGGTTCTTCTTTAAACCTCGCTAAAGACGTTACCGGATCGGAGTCTAAATACCAAGCTACCTTCGTCAATCTTTCTAAAGCGCGATCGACAAAACCGCTGTCAACCCCCGGAGTCAGCAGCGACAAATTCAACTCAGCCAGCCGAATACCCGAAGAATTTCCCTGAGTCAAAGAATGCAAAAAGATCGATCGGGCTACCCAAGTAGAAAACGGCGGTTTTCCCGCTGCTATCCATTCCCCATCTTGCAATTGTGCGTAAGCCGGCCTACCATCGGGATTGTAGATATCAGCGCCGATCGCATTCCGCAGGGGCGATCGTTGCAACCGAGAAGTCAGATCGCTAGTAATTTCGTCATCCATCCCCACGGGAATATGATGCGTGTGAATCATCGGCATCCAACCATCGCGATTTTCCCACAAATGCCGCACGACTTGCGCGAACAATCGCAAAGCGCCCCGCGTCTTCTGGAATTCGGGAATAGAAGCAATTTTTTTAGTAAGAAGATTGAACAATTCCGGGTGAAACGGATAACTTTGGGCGATCGCTTTTGAGTATGACGCATCTTTGCAGCCATCGGGCAAATTAACTCGGCAACTGCGATAAGCCGCCAAATATTCCGATGCCGCTTTTTGCGCCGCTTCCTCGCTAACTCTGGCAAACACGCGCTGTTTAACGATGTTGTAAATTTCGATATCTGTAGAAGGACTCAACACCCTTTCTTGTCTAGCGGAAGCGCGCATCGTTTCTTGCAATTCTGCGGTTTCTTCCCCAAAAGTATCTGCTGTCGAGGCGAGGGAATAAACCAATACTAAATTATCGCAGGCTGCCGCCAAATCCATCAGGGAAAATAGAAAAGCTACCACTTGTTTGGCTAAATCGCTTCTGCCAATTTGTTTCGCTTTTGCCGATCGCAAATACCGCGCAATTTCATCTAAAATAATCACAGTCGGCTGTCCCCCCGTCAACCGTTCTAACACCGAAGTACCGGGACTGACACCGCTTTGATCGCTGCCGTGTACTAACTGATAGCCTGGAATCCCGCCAATTTGGTAAGCAATTTCGCCCCAAAGAGTGTAGGTTGTCAAGCCGCTGTCCGAGTGATAAACTCCTTGTTCTGGGTCTAAATCTCGACCGTCGATCGCTGCAACTTGTAAAGGGCGATCGGGAATAACGCTAATATCTGTAAAGCGTTCCAATCCGTGAATTTCTCGCCCTTGCTTGCAGATATGCCAGAGTGCAATTTCATCGTGAGTTTTACCGCCCCCAAAACTCGTTTCCAAACGAACTACCCCAGCCCCGGCGCTTTGCTTCATCAAGCGGCTGAAAACTTCCCGAATCAGGGTTTTAATGCCATCAGTTGCGAAAGTATTGGCAAAAAATTTATTGGCATCTTGATAAACTTGAGGTGCAGTTCCTTCGACTACCAGCCGCAATTTTGCTGCAAATAAATCTAGAGACAAGTCTCCCGATAAAATCTCATCTCTGGGCACGCAGGTATCAAAGATTAATGGCAGCATCTCAAAGCTCCTTAACTAATAATATCAATTCCGCTCTTCATCGGAATTATTCATCTCTCACTTGTCTCCCTCTGTCTTCTCTGCGTTCTCTGCGGTTAAATCATTCCGATATCCAATAACTAATGACTAAAATCGACATTTCCCCCGCTGACAATTACCCCAACTCTCGCATTTTCAGCTTTCACAACACCTGAAAGCAAAGCTGCTGCCCCCAGCACTCCAGTCGGCTCGACAACTATCTTCATCCGTTCCCACATAAAAAACATTGTACTGCGAATTGCGTCTTCTGAAACTGTTGCCATATCATCAACATAATGCAGCACCAAAGGAAAGGTTAATTTCCCCAAAGATGGCGTGCGCGCACCGTCAGCAATCGTATCCGGGTTAGTAACAGTTTGGAGCGTTTTCGTGCGGAACGATCGCGCAGCATCGTCTGCTTGCTGGGGTTCTACCCCGATTACTTTACACTGGGGAGACAACGTTTTTGCCGCGATCGCGCATCCCGACAGCAAACCCCCGCCACCGCAACAAACTAACAGCAAATCCAACTCCCCAACTTCTGCGATTAATTCCAGCGCCGCCGTACCTTGTCCCGCAATCACCCACGCATTATCATAAGGAGGAACAATTGTCAAGTGTCGTTCTGCGGCAATTTCAGCGGCTAACTCTTCGCGGGAAACTTGAGTGCGATCGTACAAAATAATTTCTGCGCCGTAGCCGCGAGTCGCCTCTTGCTTGACTTTTGGCGCATCTGCCGGCATCACCACAGTAGCAGGAATTTGTAGCAACTGTGCGGCAAGGGCGATCGCCTGCGCGTGATTTCCCGAAGAAAAAGTCAACACTCCCCGCTGTTTTTGGGCTTCAGATAGCTGAATCAAAGCATTGCAAGCACCCCGAAATTTAAACGAACCCGTGCGCTGAAAGTTCTCGCACTTGAAAAATACCTGAGAATTTGTGCGTTTGTTGAAAGTTTCCGAAGTCAGCACCGGCGTCTTGAAAGCTTTGCCCTGCAAGCGATTTGCCGCCGCATCCACATCCGCGAAACATACTGACAAGGGATTTTGGGCACTCATAGATTTTAGATTTGGGCGATCGAGGACTCTATTTGTAGGGTGGGCATTTCCCGCTTTACTCCTACCATTAAATTATAAATTTTTATCATAAGCTTATTAAGAATTATCATTAGCGGTTGCGCTTAATTGTTAAAAAAGCTGTGGACTAAAATCAAAGTTATGACAATTTACTATCAAAAATCAAAGGGGCGTTTGTACTTGCACAGGAGAGGGATTAAGGAATACAAATTTAACCACCGCCCGATTAATTGTAGGGAAACAGCACGGCGCAGTGTCCTGATTTTCGGTAATATCAAATCCATTGGCATCGGAATTATTCATCTCTCTCTTCCCTTTCTCTGTATCCTCTGTGTCCTCTGCGGTTTAATTATTCCCATACAACCGGCATGGATATAACGGGTAAAATAAACCGGATTGGATGGTGAAATTGCCCTCGCGAGTGCGATCGACTTCAACCATCGACAACAAGGCAAAAGAGAACACGGCAATGCCATTTCCCTACAAAAAAAATAGCAGCTAAATTGTTTAACAATTACCAAAAAAAAGGACACAGCATGGCTGTGTCCTTACCCGTATCTTGTAGGGACACAGCATTGCTGTGTCCCTAACCGTACCGATATCCCGATTAGGATTCTTGCCGTTTAGAACAAGAACAATTCAGAATTACCGGAAACTCCTAAATCGACATCGACAGTGGCAAACAAACTGTTACCACCAACCGTAGAACCGTTGCTATCGTAATACAGTTTAGTAGACGCAGACAAACCGTCGTAGATAGCCATGATGGACGGCCCGGTTAAATTTAGTTCGAGATCAGTTACAGAAACTGTGCTGCTGTAAACGTAGAAACTCGAACCCAAAGGCCCAGATCCGGTCGTAAAGGCTGCAAAACCAGTGCTGTCGAGGTTAATTTGATCCTCAGCAGTGCTGTAATTGGTAATAAAATCGCCGCCGTCAGCAGTAGTTCCGGTGAACACAAACACATCCAAACCAGCACCGCCGTTGAGAACATTGGTTCCCACACCACCGATTAAAGTGTCATTCCCCTCGCCGCCGTTTAGAGTATCGCTACCCGCGCCGCCGAAGATGCTGTCGTTACCTAAACCGCCGTCGAAAATGTCGGCCCCAGAACCGCCGTTCAAGATGTCAGCAAACTCAGTGCCGGTGACGTTATTAGCTGT
>NZ_JAUBTT010000017.1:0-8324 GCF_036705125.1 Microcoleus sp. B7-D4 | reverse complement strand
GAACCGCTAACACCGTCAAAGTTAGTCGTAGTCAAATTGCCGAAAGCACCGCTGACAAACTGGAATTTGTCTACCCCAGAGGTAAAGTCAGTAATTGTATCGCCGCCTTCGCCTGTTGCTTTGTAAACAAAAAGATCCGCACCAGAACCGCCAGTCAGAACATCTGCACCAGAACCGCCGCTGAGGATGTCAGCAAACTCAGTACCAGTGACGCTGTTAGCATCAGCATTTCCGGTAAACAAGACAGGAGTGGTGAAGTTGTAACCGCCTGCACCCGAACCGAAGTTGTTAAAGTCGGTTGGGTAAGTGTTCCCAGCAGCAGTTAAATCGACAATGCTGCCTGAGTTGGTAGTAGTACCAGCAGGAGATGCGATCGTACCTGTAAATACAAAGTCCGCCGTTCCCAGATTGCTAGCAGCAGTACCCAGATTCGCTATCAAGGTAGAACCACCGGCCACCGTACCGTTCGAGTCAAAATACAACTCTGTTTCGTTCGACGCATTAGTAAAGGCGAAGAAACCAGCAGTTGTAGAATTGCCCAGGGCTTTAGCTTGTGCATCTTGCAAAGAGGCATAACTTCCGCCTGTGAAAATCACTAACTCTTTGCCAGTAATGTCAGGAGAAACCCCGCTAACACCGTCAAAGTTAGTCGTAGTCAAATTGCCGAAAGCGCTCGCGCTAAACTCGAATTTGTCTACCCCAACAGTAAAGTCGGAAATTTTATCGCCGCCTTCTTTAGTTGTCCTGTAAACAAACAGATCCGCACCAGTGCCGCCGCTTATGACATCCAAACCGAGGCCGCCGGTGATGGTATCGTTGCCGTCGCCGCCCTTGAGGTTATCGTTAAAATTGCTGCCGACAATCTTGTCATCGCCTGCTAAACCATCGAAATTAACTGCAGCCGGATAAGTGCCGAAATCCACATTGTCAGGGCCAGCAGTACCGACAGGAACATTTAGTGACGTGCCGCTGAAGACAAAGTTACTGACTTGCAGGCGAATGCTTGCCGAGAAACTCGTGAGAACTTCAAAGCGCGCCCCAACAGCAAATACCAGTACAGCACGACCGGTCTCGGCATCTATAAACTGACAGAAAGTAGGCGCTTCTCGGTTGCCACCCAAAGCTATAAACCGCGCTTGCAAAGACGCGATGCTGTTAACAGTGATATCCGTGGTGAAGTCGAGCAAATTAGCGCTGCCGATCGACCCAACAGCAGTAGTAGCCGTAATATCCAGTCGGGTCAAGCTAGAAACGATGAGATTACCAAAAGCTCCAGTAGAAAGCTCAAAAACATCGTCATCGACATTAAAGTCAGTAATAAAGTCAGCTTCTACAACTGTTTGAATCTCTTGGCGGGAAGTGCGGTAAACAAAGCGATCCTTTCCATTACCCCCTATTAGAGTATTGGTTCCTAGACCGCCTTCGATCGAGTCATCGCCCTCATTTCCGGTTAATGTGTCATTGCCACTACCGCCGATGATTTTGTCTATGCCGAGGCCACCGTCGATCGAGTCATCGTCATCACCGCCGTCGATCTCGTCATCGTCATCGCCGGCTTTAACTTTGTCCTTGCCTTTGCCTGCTTTGATTTTGTTTTTGCCTTTACCGACTTCGATCGAGTCATCGTCATCGCCACTGTCGATATCGTTATCGCCATCGCCGGCTTTAATTTTGTCCTTGCCTTTGCCGCCGATGATTTTGTTGTTGCCTTTGCCGACTTCGATCTCGTCATCGTCATCGCCGCTGTCGATATCGTTATCGCCATCGCCTGCTTTAATTTTGTCCTTGCCTTTGCCACCGATGATTTTGTCCTTGCCTGTGCCGGCTGTAATGTCATCGTCACCATCGCTGCCTTCGATGTCGTTATCCAGCGTCAGAGAACCGACAATAACTTGAGGTGCTGTAGTGCCAGCAAACTTAAAGAGATTTTGCTCGACATTCAAGCTAAAACGCTGGTTGATGAGAGATCTTTTGCCGTTGCTAACTTCAAAAGCAAAACTAAGCGCACCGACAAAACCTACTGCCGCTTTGAATTTTACCAAGCCTTCGTTAATGTCTGCTTGAGAGAAGGTAGAACCGACTTGTGCTGGGACTCCCTTAACCAATAGTTGGCCGGTTGTAGCATCGGGCAGCTCGGTTAGCTTGAAGACTGTGCCGCCAGGACCTTGCTCGTCATCGACAAACCGCAACAACTCAGGAGTAATAGTTTGCTCGCCGCCGCTGGAACCAGCAGTCAAGGGCTGATTAACTTCCGCTCGCGGAGGGTTAAAAATCGGAGGGGGAGTTTGAACCGGAGTGGGAGTTGGACTTGGAGTTGGAGTTGGAGTTTGAGGATTAACTCCCAAAAAGTCGCCAGCAGTGATCAGCGTTGCGTTGACATTCAACAATAGCGCCAAGGCGAAGTTATTGACCCGAATTTCGGTATTTGCACCGACTTGTATAAAGGTCAAGCTGCTAAAGTTCAAGTCGCCAAACAGCAGAAACTTGTCGCTGTCGTCTGCGTAGTCAGTGATGACTGCTTTTGCCCCAGAGGTACTGTTACTCACGACATAAACGTCATCTCCAGCACCGCCGACACAGGTATGGTTGCCAGTACCGCCCATCAGCGTATCGTTGCCGTTGCCGCCCATCAGCGTATCGTCGCCGTTGCCGCCGCCGCTAACGCTGTCGTCGCCGTCGCCGCCGTCTGCCATGTCATTACCGTCGCCAGTAACGAGGGTATCCTTGCCGCCACCGCCCATCACGCTGTCGTCGCCGCCACCGCCCATCACGCTGTCGTCGCCGTCGTCGCCTGCACAGTTGTCGTTGCCGTCGCCGCCGATCACGGTATCGTTGCCCGCACCGCCGCTAACGCTGTCGTCGCCCTCGTCGCCTGCACAGTTGTCGCTGCCGCCACCGCCTAGCACGGTATCGTTGCCGATGCCGCCGCTAACGCTGTCGTCGCCCTCGTCACCGCTGCAAACGTCGCTGCCGCCACCGCCTAGCACGGTATCGTTATCTTTGCCGCCGTTAACGCTATCGTTGCCGTCGCCGCCGCTAACGTTGTCCTTGCCTGCGTCGCCCCTGACGGTATCGTTGCCTTCGCCGCCCTCGCACTTGTCGTCGTCTTTGCCGCCGTAGATGGTGTCGTTGCCGGCGCCGCCGTTAACGTCATCCTTTCCTTCGTTGCCGTGCACCCCGTCATCGCCGTCATCGCCTTGGCAGGTGTCGTTGCCGCTGCCGCCAAAAAGGGTGTCGTTATCTTTACCGCCGTTAAGGGTGTCGTTGCCTTTGCCGCCCTTAACGTTGTCGTTGCCACGATCGCCCTTTATTACATCGTCGTCATCGCCGCCCTCGCAATCATCGTCATCTTTACCCCCGTACATTTCATTTTTTTTGCCAGGGTTTCCTTTGATTTTGTCCTTGCCTTTTTGGCCGAATATCTTATCCCGATCGCCGGTGGCGACAATTACGTTATCGCTATCATCACCAACGAGGGTTCGGCGATCAATGCCGCTGCCATCATCGTTGCTCGCACCTTCTTCTAGTACGCCGTTAAATTCCGCAATTTGCTTGTTATCAGCAGCACCTGTTTCGGATGCACCCTTAGACGGATCAGGAGATTTGGTGGTAACGCCGTCGGGGTTTTCGATCGCTTGCTCAATTAACTTGGCTAACTCCTCCTCGGTAATTGTAGAGCTGTTGTTGCCTAAATTCCCGACTGGATTTTGTGTTTCCTCTCGAACGGGAAAAAGTGTTTCCGGTTTTTTTTCTAACGTTGTTACGTCTGGTTCCATTGTTGATATTTCCCCAAAAAAGGTAAGCTTCTTAGAATCACTTTATCAGCAAACAGGAGGCTGCAGAAGAAAAAAAAATAACTTCATGCTTTCGCCTGCTAGAGGAGCTGGTTTCCTCATTTTTACTATTATAGATGCCACTTAAACAGCAAGGTTTTTTTCGCTCTGTTGCGAGTTTTATATTCTGCCATTGCGTACCACAATTAATTGCTCTGCAACCTACACTGTAATTACTGCGCCGAAGCGCCGAGCATTTGAGCTGTTCTCGGTAATTTCTCCAGTAAGCTGCGCCGAAGGGCCCCTTATTGTAGATTCTCTACGTAATTTCTACAGTGAATTAGCTGAATTTAAACTCGCAACTGACAACTCCTAAATAACTACCCAAAACCTGTATCCCCCAAATTCTACCCTTGCTTTTTTTCCGATCTAGGCTGGGTGTATTAAAGTTTTGTAACACTCCCAGCTTTGACAAATCCTTCCCTGACCTAGGATTTGAATCTCTTGACTAAACGACAGCACCCTCCTAATTTTAGTTCCCGATGATTAATTAAAAATTTAGATCATTCGCCCGGGCAAATATTTGTTCTAATTTTTAGTTGCACAAATTTTTATCGAGTTGAGGAAACATCGCGAACTGAGAAAAATTTTTTTTTTCTGATTAATACTAAGAACCTGCCAAAATTTATCTATCTCAAGACAGATTGTAAAATTTTTCCAAACAGAGTAAGAGATGCAGGAGTCGTTTTTGGTGACAGTTGCAAGATCGGCATTTTGAGCGGGAACGACCCACGGCGAGGCTGCCCAACCCTATTCCTTTGTAGAGACTTCGCTACCAAATCCAATAATTCTCCGAGAAACCGGCCTGATGAGGCGTAATCCTCTAGATGCCAAAAATGATGGTTGCTGGAGAGTACCGGAATAATTTGATTTGCCTTGTATTGTTGAGAGTTCTTGGCGGGTTAAGTTTATTTTTGCTGCTTAACTTTAACTAGATTAAGAGAGTTAAATTAAAAGTTTTCTATATCATAAAAGCGGAAAATTAGCAATAAGTTATTAGCAATTATCGATGGTCAACTATCGATTATCGATCGCCACTGAGGTCTTAAGGATGAGGGCGGAGAGCTTACGGATGAGAGTCCAGGGCTGACCAATTAATTAATTGACACAAAATCAAGATTACACATGGGGGGTTGGTGGTAGAGGATAAGCCGTAAAGACCGATCGACCGATCGCCCAAAAAAATAAAATACTCAAATTTCCCTGCGATATTGCCCTGAAACCGGTTGGCGAGAGCCGAAGTAATTTTAATAAGAACTAGAGATCCGCCTGGTAAAGTGCCTCCAATTTAACTTTACTCAGCAATGAGAAACTCAAGTTCACGACAAATCTAAAGGGGTCTGCGGTAGAGGTGCAAAATGTTAAAGATAGCAAGATTGGAGAAAATTCGGCTTTCACCGAGCCACAGGGCAATCAAAACTAATAAACTGTTATTAAAGTACAACTTTTATATCCTCAAAGTGTTTGAACAAATATATATGACGCCAGCGATCGCCCGATCGGGGGAAGCGCATTCAGAAACTTTGATTCAAAGAGTAAAAATTATTTTGCCGATCGCTCTTGCTAGCCGCAAAAACGCAGGCAAA
Organism: Microcoleus sp. B7-D4; assembly: GCF_036705125.1. NCBI lineage: Bacteria > Bacillati > Cyanobacteriota > Cyanophyceae > Oscillatoriales > Microcoleaceae > Microcoleus > Microcoleus sp. B7-D4. Next base: position 2,905 of record NZ_JAUBTT010000017.1, on the reverse strand, counting down.
TTCAGAATTAAGGCGGGAGGGCGCTAAATCCGTGAGCCAGGAATTTCAACTCTCAGTCACCCCTGTTGGGGACGACGAATATCTAGTGCGGACAGAAAGGGTTGCACCCGGTGTACCCTTAGCCGAACAACAAGTCCGCTGGCCGATCGACGAATGGCTTGCACTGTCTGCTCAACTGATGAACGACCCGCTGGTGGGCTTGCTCCAGGGAAAAGCATTACACGGAAGCAGTTTGGCCGGTCGCGGCCTCTCCCGTTCGGGACCCAACTCAGTGCCGAATTTAGTAGCGCTCGGACAACAATTATACAGCGGGCTGTTTCAAGGAAACTTGCGCGATAGCTGGACTTGCGCTCAAGGCATCGCCCAGCACCGCCGAGAAGTGCTGCAACTGCGACTCGGACTCAAAGGCCGGCGCTTGCCACGGCTGCCGTGGGAAGTGCTGCACGCGGGCGATCGCCCTTTGGCAACTGGCACCGATGTCGTGTTTTCTCGCTACCAACCAGGTACAAGTTTGTTCAAACAAACCCGGATACTGCCTAGTGGTGGGCCACTAAAAATTTTAATGGCGATCGCCTCTCCGAGCGATCGAGACAGCTTGCAGCTTAAGCGAGAAGTGCTCCATTTGCAACAAGAACTCCAAAACCGCACCGGTCATCCTCTCAAAAACAGCCCCCATTGCCCGGAGATTCAACTGACTATTCTCGAACAGCCCGATCGAGAACAACTTACCCAAGCCCTAGAACAAGGACACTACCAAGTCCTGCACTACGCAGGCCACAGCAACTTAGGTTCCAGAGGTGGGGAACTCTACCTAGTCAGCAGCCGCACCGGCTTAACCGAAACCCTCAGTGGCGACGACTTAGCTGGATTGCTCGTTAACAACGGTATTCAGATGGCCGTGTTCAACTCCTGCCGCGGCGCCTACGGCGACCCCTCAGACCTCGCGGACGACAGCCCGGAACGGAACTTAACCGAAGCTCTAGTGAAGCGGGGCATTCCGGCAGTGCTAGCAATGGCAGAAAGCATCCCCGACGATGTAGCCCTAACTCTGACGCGGCTATTTTACCGCAACCTCAATCAAGGCTATCCAGTCGATCTCAGCCTGAGCCGGGCCAGAGCTGGGCTAATTTCTGCCTACGGTTCTCACCAGCTATACTGGGCTTTGCCGATTCTCTACCAGCACCCGGACTTTGACGGCTATTTGACCGGCGCCCCAGTCCACAGCGCGACCTCCGGTTCTATGGTGCACATAATCGGGTCGGGAACGCAACCGGCGATCGCGGGTACTGAATGGAAGGCTGCGTCTTCGGTTTCGGCGATCGCCCAATACCCCCCAATCCCAGCCAATAGATCGCATGAGTCAGACAATTCTGACGGCGAAGTCTGGGAATATCCCAACCAATTAAAAGATCGCAGGGATTGGGTTCACCAGAACGATCGACCCGATGCTGCTAATTCACCGAACTCACCGACGGCTTCGCCCTCCTCTATTCCTAATTCAGAGTGTGCGGCGATCCAAGCAACTCGCGCCGCTGCAGCGACTCAGAAACCGTTAAAAAAACCGGGGTTGAAAAAATCTGTGGCCCTGATGCTTTGCTTATTGCCCGTTGCTTTGAGTGCTGGCTTTTTTGGGTGGCGGCACTCGAACCAGCGAAGCACGAAACCAGAAGAGTTACTGCCGGCGGTACGGACTCCCCTGTCGCAAAATTACCTGCAACAACGTCACTAAGGAATGAAAAATTAATAACTTGCACAATTAAACCCCAGAAGCCTTGATCCAAGGTCAACTATTGCTCTATTAGTCACCTTATTTATTTTTCATTCCTAAAAGCGATCGCCCACTGCAATGCTGAATTTAGACCCCCTTGGCCCGGCTCCAAACTGGGTGGGGTTTTTGCTGGCCATTCGCGATCGGCTGCCGCTGGCCATTCGCGATCGAAAGTATGCTGCTCGATCGAATCTCGGACTTACGTTCATCCAGCCGGTTTTTACCGAAAATAAGCAGCAGCCCAACCAAGCATCGAGGAAGAAACCGGGTTTCTCGTCGAGCAAGTAAGTCCGGGACTCTTAATATAAAATTAGTCAGTCGATTTGAGATTTTAGACTTCGGCTTGAGCCCTGAGTCGAAGGATTTGAGATTTTAATTTTACTCCACAGATAAATCTGGGAACAGGAACAAGACTCTAAAATTTTGATCTCTCCACGACAGGAGTCGGTGGCTTGTATGCGTTTTTGAGCGGGCTGATTCGGCCGCAGGAGCATTCGTCATTCGGCACAAGACAATAAAAGCCAGAGTTGCCACAATTAAGAACGTCCTCACCCTCAGCGCGCTTATTTCACAATAATTAATTATGGAAGCGGCTGTGAGTTTGACAATTCCCGCATCCAGGATACCCGCCACGTGATTCATTCCGAAAGCAGACTCAGGACCGGTGAAATAAAAAACCTGTATCCGATAAAGGCGCCCCGAATTTATCCGTGGGGTCAAGGCTTCAATCTAAAATCTAAAATCTAAAATCTAAAATCGATTGACGCGCCCCTCCAGTTGGTGCATAAATTTTGAGAGTATGGCAGTTTACAGGCCACGAGTGGAAACCAATACATTTCCATGCAAACTCAATGTCGGGAACCGCAGCTAATTTGTAGTGCATCAAACATTTAAGCTGTGGTGCATTTAACTCGGTCTTTTTCAATTCCCCTGTGGAAATAACCTCAAATTCTCTGGCTTGGGGCCGGAGGAGGAAGATTTTCCCGAGTTCCCCGTAGAAATCTACTGATTCCTGGCGAAGTGTTAAGAGTCGCAAAGCAATCTCGCCCGATCAAAACTATGGGAGCATCTCATATTTGTAAAAATACTTCTTCTGGCTCCTTCCTTCTTCTGGCTCCTTCCTTCTTCTTCTTTCCT
>NZ_JAUBTT010000253.1:0-1519 GCF_036705125.1 Microcoleus sp. B7-D4 | reverse complement strand
AGGCTACTTCAGTCTACACCAATTGTCGTGAGTATTACCTACAAGTCTAGGAAAATATCATCCTAGCAATTGCTCCTCACCGCTTTGGGAGAACCTATCAGCAGGATTTTGACGGGTTCTCGATCGGGTGGCGGAGGCTCTGCTACAGGTACTGTCGCTGTAGCACTATCGGTTGCTGGGGGATTGGCAAGGAAGTTTTTCGACATAAGCGTTTTTTGTGTTCGCAGTGAACGATAATGTTGCCTATAAGCAACATTATCATTCTATCCTCAATGTTGCCTAGAAGCAACATTTACGAAGAGATCGCCCTCTGAGACAATCTGAGGCATGGCAAAAGCAGGCAAAGCACTCAAGCAGGTGCTGGAAACTTATAACATCAGTCAAAATCGCTTGGCTGTGACAATGGGCGTAGCACGTTCCAACATTCATCGTTGGGTCAATGAAAGTAGAGATCCCGTAGCAGAGGCAGTGTTGGACATTCGGAAAGCACTATGGCAAATTAACCCCGATGCCGCAGGGGAGTTCATTCGTTTGTATTTAGATGATTTGGAGGAAAAACTCGAAGAGTAATAATGTCCACAATCTTTACTTAGCTGCGAGCTTCTGAGAACATAGAAGCCATGAGTAAGGCAGGAAAGGCGCTGAAGCAGGTTTTAGAAACCTATGGCATCAGCCAAAATCAATTGGCAGCGACTATGGGCATTGGACGATCGAGCATTAACCGTTGGGTTAACGAGAATAGAGATCCGGCATCTGAAGCGGTTCTAGAGATTCGCAAGGGATTACAGCAAATTAATCCCGATGCAGCAGGGGATTTTATTCGTTTGTATTTAGATGATTTGGAGGAAAAACTCGAAGAGTAATAATATGGGCGATCGGGCGATCGCCTCCCGTGCCAGTTATGCTTGAGATAGACTCAACAAATAGCTGACAATATACAATCTTTCTCGCTTTAAATAAATCCTCACAAACTAATTGGCGATCGCCCTTGAATGCAGCGCAACCATCTGTGGGGCGCTCTCCACACCTGAGAACCTAACTGTTTTCCTCGCCATTTCCCAGGTACAACCTGACGAATTCATCAGCCGCCTCCCGATTGAATGTCTGCAATGCTTGCTTAATCGCAAATACCGCCTCAGCAGATGGGTCTCGTTCTTCGCTCACCCAACGGCTAACGTTTGAGCGATCGATTTCCATCTTGGCCGCCAATTGATATTGACTGATATCGTATGCCTCTAATATTTTTTTGAGGGCTTTTCCTGCTCTTCCCATGCTCCCGATTGTGTCAGAGAGTCATGCTCCTGTAAACGTTGCTGATTGTCACCAATTGCGGTAAACTTTGTAGATTAAGTGCGATCGTTTTTTCCCTCTCAATTTAATTGTATGGCTCGTCAAATAGCTGGCAAAAGTATAGTCATTTATAGACATGGGAGGCTTCAAGCCCCTCCCCTTTCACTTTTACTTTGAGCGGATTAACCCGCATTGGCCCAACTACGCAGCTCCCTATCAAGAAAGCTGA
>NZ_JAUBTT010000016.1:0-103677 GCF_036705125.1 Microcoleus sp. B7-D4 | reverse complement strand
GCCCCGCCCGTCCAAAACGGACGGGCGGGACGCCCATCCCACAATAACAATTAAAATTGTAAGTTATTTAATTCGCGATCTTAACTTCCTGATTTTTGCTTAATAAAAAACTGCTCTCATGGCTGAATCTTCCAATTGGACGCACCTCCACGCTCAAGTGCACAGGACGCTGCTGTACCGACAAATATTGCCATCAAATCAGCGATTGCTAGTAGCAGTATCCGGCGGGCAAGATTCTCTGTGTTTAATTAAATTACTGCTAGATTTGCAGCCCAAATGGGGGTGGAACCTAGCGATTGTTCACTGCGATCATCGTTGGCGTTCTGACTCGGAAGCCTCGGCCAATCATGTAGAACAATTAGCTAAAAACTGGGGAATATCCTACTATTTGGAAACAGCCTCGGACATCCCCAAAACTGAAGCAGCGGCCAGACAGTGGCGATATCAAGCTTTAACCGAAATTGCGATCGCCCACAACTACCCCTACATTGTTACAGGCCACACAGCCAGCGATCGCGCCGAAACACTCCTCTACAACCTGATTCGCGGCAGTGGCGCCGATGGACTTTCTGCCCTCACCTGGACACGGCCCCTGCTCGATTTTCGATTGCCGATTTTCGATTTTCGAGTGGGGAATTCCGGCGAAAATTCCAACTCCCAAATATCGGCCGATTTTAGATTGGAAAATCAGGATGAAAATTCCCAATCGAAAATCCAAAATCTAAAATCTAAAATCTATTTAGTTCGTCCCTTGCTCGAAATAACTCGATCGCAAACAGGTCAATTTTGTCAAGAGCAAAAACTACCCATTTGGGAAGATTCCACAAATCAAGACTTGCAATATAGTCGCAACCGGATTCGATCGGAATTATTGCCTTATTTGGAAACTCATTTCAACCCAAAAGCCCAACAAGCCCTAGCTCAAACAGCCGAACTCCTCCGCGCCGACGTAGAATATCTGGAACTTGCAGCCAGCGACTTGCTACAGCGAGCAATGTCTCCAATTGCAGACAGCCCCCAGGTGAATTTTCAACTTCCCGTCAAGTTAAATCGCCCGATTTTGCGGGAAGCACCCCTGGCCTTGCAGCGACGGGCAATGCGGCAACTACTGCAACAAATATTGCCCTCGGCGCCCAGTTTTGAAAGCGTAGAAAAACTAACCAGCTTAATCGTAGCGCCCAACCGATCGCAAACCGATCCATTTCCTGGAGGAGCGATCGGTCGAGTCGAACACCCTTCGATAATTTTACATATTAAATTTTAACCTGTGATCAAACCCGAAAGGACTTGCCGCAAATCGGAAACTACCCGATCTTGCTCCTCTCCAGTCTGCTGCACCCGATCGAGTTCCCCCGCCGCCGCTTCGAGCTTTTGGCGTAGCGCAGTCAAATTGTCCTGCACCGGCTGCAACATTTCTTGATAAACATTCACCCTGCCCCAGAGTTGCGCCACTGCACCTTTCTGGTTGAACAAATTCTGCTCTAACTGCTTGAGTTCGTAGCGTTTCGCCTCACTTTCCCCATTTTGGCGGTTGACATTTGCCTCAATTTGGGATATTGCTTCCCGCACCTGCTGAATTTCGTTTTCCAGTCTTTGCAATTCTTGGCTTTGCTGCTGCCGCTGAGTATTGAGCTGTGCCACAATCGGCCCCAAATCAATATTTCCTCGCTCTTGTTTTGGAGCATTAGCAGTACCCAGCCGCCGCCACAGCACCGCCTGATGCTGCTTTAAAACATCTTCCCGTTCCTGCAACCGGAGGCGCTGTCCCACCAGAGTTTCGTTTAACATCTGATAACTTTCGAGTTCATCTGCCATTTCATTTTCCAAAGCCATGCGATCGTACTCGCTAGCAGCTTGAATTTTCCCTTGGAGCTCCTCGATTGTCTCCCGCTGCAGAGTCAACTCTTCCTCTTGATCGTTAACAAACCGGAACACCTTTTCCAAATCCTGTTGCAGGTGTTGCACCAGCCCCTGTAACTCATCAACAGGCATCTTCTCCAAAGCTGACACATCTACTTTCTGCTCCGTACCCGCAGTACCCGAAGCAGATGCCAGCCTGGAAACTTGCTGGTAAAGATCCTCAACAGCCCGCACCTGCAAAGACACGGACTGAGCCTGATCCTGCTTAGCGCTGAGGGTACTTTGCTGCCCTTTAAGCTCCGCCCGAGCCCCGGCCAAAGCATCTTGAGATTGGTACCACTCTTGCCAGCGGTTTTGGAGGCTCTGATTTTGTCGATCGACTTCTTCTTGTTGCTGTTGAGCTATGCTCTGTTTTTGCTCCAACTGCTGCCAGTGCTGATCCAGAATTGCCTGCTGAGCGCCCACCGCACCAAAAGACTGATTCAGTTGTTCCCGCACCCCTTGAGCCGAAGCAATTGCCCCTCCCAACTTCTGCATCAACTCCTGAATCCTCTGAGTCTGCTGCTCATCAATTACTGCCCCCTGGGGAACCTCAGACTGCTGTTGGGCCACCCGTTGCTGCTCGCCCCGCAACTGTTCCCAAGCCGTCTCTATTTCCACGCGACTGCGATCGACTTCTTCTCGCAGTCGGTTAGCTTCATCTCTAGTATTTTCTATTTCCGAGCGCTGAGCCTCCAGCCGCTCCAACTCCTCTTCCATTTGAGCCAACTGCTCTTCGCGGGCTTGCATTTCCATTTCCCGGCGATTGAGTTCCTGACTCGAAAACGTCAGAGAAGCCTTCCACTGTTCAATTTCCTCTTCCTTATCCTTAAACTTGTCCTGCAATCGCGAGAAATTTTGCAGAATGCTCACCAACTGGCGGGCCGCCTCCTGAATCCGCTGCACTTGCTTGCTAGCGCTCAACTCAACCAGCACCAGCGTGCCGTCGTTAAACTTATTAGCTTCCTCAACTGGGATCCCGTCATCGCCTGGTACGGCGCTCCAGTTATGTTCGCCCCGCTGACAAGCTAGCAGTTTCAGTTCAGCCTTACCGCCACCGAGACCAAAGCCGCTTTTCTGTTTTTGTACTTCCGCTAGATACAGCACACTAATAGTCCTCTGCTTCGTAAAACCTATCCCAACTTACTTTAAGTTACTTAAAGGCCTAAAAAATAAGTGGTGTTTACTTCCTACGCTGTTGGGTAGACGGCTAATCCCAACATAAGTAGGCTATCCCCCTTAAGCCCCAGGTTCTTGACTAAAGATAACATTGTGTGCGATCTTTAGTCAACTTCCCTAAAGTAAAAAAGTATAGGCAAGTAAGGATAACTTTTTGCCACTTAAGTCTTACTTTTTGGTATCGTTTGCCCAATCGGGGGATAGCATTTTTTCCTAACTATAGCAGCACTCACCCATAGCACGTCCTCACGGGAGAACTTCCAGAAAGTACGGCCGCCGGCACTTGTCTGGAGGAATGAGACAGCAGTATCAATGCCGCTTGATTCCAGACTAGCTCTCACTGCGGGGACTGCCATAGGCCAAACCTGAAAAAGGTCAGTCCTTGAACCTCCCCACCTCTAAAGCCGGGGGATTCTTGCCCACATTCAAGGCGACAACGGGACATTAAAATATCCCTCTACTCACTCAAAGAACTTTACTTCTCCTGGAGCGCATACTTGCTGAGTTCTTCCTATTTTTAAGGTTGAACGTGACCTATGCTGCAATTATTTGCCCTTTAACTATTCCGAATTAATCGGATTAGTGCGTTGCCGGGGCTGCTCGCCCTCTAGGATATTTCAATGGGTTGAAAGTTATTCTTACTCTGGCGAATTGCTCTTTGCCAATTATACCACCCTGGTTTTAGCAACACCATCGTTTCACGAGACTTAAAAGTCCCTACCGACTGATCCCCAAATCTAAATCCCCATGTCGTTAGCCCAGGGCTTGCCTCTGGCGTTTCGATCCAAAAGTTTCTATAGATTTTACAACGCTTTAGTTATGGGTCGATCGTCAGAAAAGCCATCGCTGCCCCCAAGCGGACGCCATCCTCCGGCGGACTAGGGATTTGAACCGCGCTGCCTTAGAATAGGGTAATGACGCGAGCCTATGACGGAGCCGCGGGCGAGCAAAAAGGTCGATCGGCACTGAGGGTTTTCCTGACAACTGCCAACCAAGGTTCATTTTGACTGCACCTGATTTTAGGGCTGTGGCAAACCCAAAAAAACCTCGATCGCAACTCATCCAACCCAACAGACTAGCCTCAAGTTCCCATAGGGGATCGATCGGCACTTGCTGCTGGTAGCAGCGGTAAAACCAGAGAATCCTTGGTATTTTGAAGTTGACCTACGCCAAGATGTGCTGGAGAAACTGACGGCATACTCAGCCAAAAACTTCAAAACTTTGGCATCGAAGGCTTGAATCCGTCGGGAATGCCAGCGTTGCACACTCGAAGAACCCGTGCCAGCGTGCGATGTGGATTCTACGAGTTTAGGCAATAGGCAACAGTGGGAATAGAAGGTGAAACTCTACACTTAGAGAATGCCGCGAGTTTCGCGGTTTCAGCTTGTGGACTGGTAGCGCGGCCGAGGATCGGCAGCAAGTATCGCCCTTTCGTCAATTCCCAATTGTGAGATCAGCATCAGCGCGTAAATTATTGACGGAAACTAAAGTCAATCTTTTCGCCCGCACACAGTCTTTCCGAGCTCAGACGCCAACGGTTTTAAGGAGGATACTTTAGCTGCATGCAGGGAAATTTGAGTGAAATAGACATCCGCAGCATCCTGCAATTGATTGAGTTAGGTCAGCGAACCGGAGAACTGTTCGTAGAGGCCTACACCTCCACCGGCAGCAGCACGGGTACTCAACCTACGCCGCGCTCCCTTGCAGGACAATCCTGGTATGTCTTCTGCTTCAACGGTCAGATTATTTACGCTACCCAGAGTGCGGGCAGTTTGTTTCGGTTGCGCGACTACCTGCGCCGCTACAAAGCAGATACCGCCCTCGACAAAATCCAAGTTCCCTATATGGCATCTACCAATGCCCCAGAATACGGCTATCTATGGGCCCTGCTAGAAAACCACATCCTCACCCCAGCTCAAGGGCGCAACATCATCCAGAGCATGATCCACGAAACCCTATTTGACTTGCTCAGTCTCCACCAGGGTTCCTTCACTTTTGAAATGGGCCCAGCTTTGGCTCCTCAACTGACCAGCTTAGAAATTAGCTCGCTGCTGGCCAAGATTGTCAAACAGGTGCAGCAGTGGAAGCAGTTTCACCCTCACATTCAGTCGCCCAACCAATGCCCGGTGATTTCAGACCCCTCCGAACTGCGAGTCGCGCTGCCTGTCAATACCTTTAATACTCTCAGACGCTGGGCCGACGGGCACACTTCGATCCGCCAAATGGCGCGCTACCTCAACCGAGACGTGCTGACTGTCGCTAAGGCGATTTACCCATTTGTGCAGCAGGGATTGGTGCAAGTATTTTACGAACCTTCTGTTGCCCCCACCAACAACAAAAAAGAATGGTCGTCCCCAGAAACCAAGGTTCCCAGAGTTGTCTGTATTGACGACGACAATACTATTCGCAAAACAGTCGAGTCAATTTTAAATGAACACGGTTACGAAGCTACTACGATCGGCAATCCCCTCCAAGCCCTGAGTTTGGTGTTTCCACTCAAACCCGATTTAATTCTGTGTGATATCGCCATGCCGGAACTCGACGGCTACGAAATTTGCGCTATGCTGCGTAGTTCTAGCGCTTTCCGGCAGACGCCGATCGTTATGCTGACGGGCATCGACGGATTTATCGATCGCGTTAAAGCCCGCATGGCCGGAGCTACAGACTTTTACACGAAACCTTTTGGTGAAAGCGAGTTATTGATGCTGGTAGAAAAATATGTGGGCCCGGGCTACCCTCGGGTCAATCTCTCGGAAAGATTATTAGAGCGCTCGCTAGAAGACCAATTAGAAGAAAAATAACTTTCGCACCGATGCCATGATGGGAGCTTTTTTGTACCTGCGGTTAAATCGAGTCTCCGCCGCCCCAAACAGAAAGCTGGGGGTACTATTGGCGATCGCACCATAAACTAGAATGTATAAATCCGCGCGCTGGCATAAGGGCGTCGGTAAAACTCTGTTCAATTTCTAGACCCAACTGGGTCTAACACGCTCAAAGTGCAAATATAATATACTTGTTATCCACTTGCAGCCGCTCCGAAAAACTGATGTACAGAGCTACTTATGGCTAGGTATTTCTGTACAAAGTCAGAGAGTCCAATTCTCAGTCTTAAGTGGCTCCGTTCATGATTGTCGCGACACCAGCCATGTCAACAACTCCTCGCTAATGCCCGTATCGGTTTAGCATTCATCGCAGAAATTACCCAGAGTTTTACCAATTGAGACGGCGGTGGGAATACAAAGTGAAGCTTTAGGGGTTTCAAATTAATTGTTCGTAGTCGATTTGAGCTAACTTGTAAGCCTTGGTCGCGCGAATTTATTGATGGCAGTCAATTATTGACGGAGAAAATTTATTGCCAAGGGCCTCCGGCAGTCGCGCCATTCACCCCTTGGCTGTGTCAAGCTTGGCTGTGTCAAGTTTCGACCATCGAAGTTTCGATCGGGTTATTCTTGGCGGGAAACCTCAACAATTTTTGCTAGAAATGCAGGTGTCAGAATTATGATTAGCGGTAGCCCAGACTTTATATTACCAGGACTAGGCGTAGATCCGGCTCCGGAATTCCAAGAACTAGAAACTCCCGAAGGCGAGCTGCACCTGCGGTTCTACGTTCCTTCGGGGAACGAGTTCGCACTGCCGGCGACAGGGATTAGAGAGGTCCTATCCCCGTCCCCAGACCGCATGACACCGATCCCCAACGTTTCCTCTTTGCTTTTAGGTACGCTAAATATGAGAGGACGAGTGATTTGGGTGGCAGACCTCGGCCAATTTCTGGGAGACCAAACACCTCTGAACACAGATAGACCCGAAATCCCGATCGTGGCTGTGGAAGACCAAGACACGATTTTGGGGTTGGCAGTCGATCGAATTGTGGGGATGGACTGGCTCGACGTAGAGCAACTGCACTCTCAGAACAATGCACCAGACGGCATGATTCCATTTCTGAGGGGAGAATGGATGTTAGGTGCACCAGCTCAGAAAGTGCTCCGACTGCTAGATCAAGTGAAAATTCTGCGCTCGGCGCGGTGGGCAGCGTGAAATCGATTTTAGATTTGCGATTTGCGATTTTCGATTGAGGTCTAACCATCAACAGTCACACGACTTGAGGCGCGCATCTAAACATTCAATTCAACATAAAAATCAAAAATCTCAAATCTAAAATCTAAAATCCAAAGAGGGCGGCAAATGGCAACAAGTACCAACTTTCAGCAGGACTACCAACGGGCAGAAGCGGCCTACATGGAGGGCAATTATTCAGAAGCCGCAGCCCTAGTTTATCAATTAGTAGAAGATTTTCCCGAAGACCCCAGCGCTCGCCTGCTGTGCGGACACATTTACTGCTACGGACTGCAACAGTATGAGGTGGCGCGGGAACAGTACACGGTTGTGCTAGGCCTGAGTGACGACCCGAGTTTGGTGGAACACGCTCACAACGGAATTACCTACACAGACCAATTTTTATCTGGAGAGCTGCAAACGGAAAATTTCGAGGCTTTGTCTGCTGAAACGGAATTAGAATTCTACCCAGACTTATCACTCGATGAAGGGTTAGAAGACCCGGATTTGGGACTTTTCCAAGGAAATTCCCCATCCCTTTCCTATAGAAGTCAATCCCCAGACGACATGGAAAACGAGGACTTGGCCGACTTGGGCATGAGTGGCTTGGGGTGGGAACCAGAAGACGACGATGGCGCAGGCTCAGTCCCAGATTTAGCTTCACATTCTAACCCGTTTGGTGGCGACAGCGGCGGAATGGCAGCTTATGCTGAGAACTCCGACTCGCTAGACATAGACGAGTTTGCCGACTCGGACTTTGGAGACCCCTTTGCCTTAGATGATGGAGGGTTTGATGCTGCTGACTTGTCTAGCAGTAAACAGTCTGGTTCAAGCGCACCTTACTCAGGAGATTCGTTTTCAGAAGCTCCGACTCAGATGCTCAACGGTCAAAGTTTTGCCTCTTCAGAAGTCGGGAATTCCTTCGACTCGAACCCACTAGACTCCCCCATCGGGCCCTCGGACAATTTTGGCGAACCTTTTGCTGCGCTCGATTTGCCAGACGAATTCGACGATAACTCGGACTACGACTACCAATCCCCGCCCCAGAGTGGCCAAAATTACGGTCATAACGCACCCTATGCCGAAGAGGAAGACCCCTTTGCCGAGGCGATGCCCTCGTCGGGTTTCGGGTCTTCTCGACCTCAAAACAAACAGCCGAATAACGGGTCGGACTACTCGTCAAACTATTCGCTGGCGGAAGACGAAACGCTGTTGATGGGAGGTGCTGTCCCCAACTCTCAAAGTCAAAGGTCGAGCCGGGGACAATTTAATTCAGTCGATCCCGCCTCCGCCAACAGCAACGGTTACAGGGACTCGGAACCCCCGGCGTTTGGCTCTAGAGACAACTTCGAGTTAGATGCTTTTGAAGACGACGCTTTTAGCGATTCTTTCTCTTTCGACGAAAACGAACAAGCGACAGCTTTCGGGGCGTCCGACAAGAACCACAGCGCCTGGTCGTCAAAAGCTGGGAACGCTCAAGAACACAGCGACTTTTTAGACGAATTTGACGAGTTTGACGATTTAGGCAATTTGCCGGACTTTGATATCTCAGAAGATGCCAGCAGTTCGATATTGACTAGAGGTAACACCAATTTCGGCAACTCGACCAGCGGCATGATGGGAACGACCGGGAGCAGCCTGGACTTTGACAACAGCGATGGCTCAGCAATTCGGGATGACGAAATATTTAGCATAAGCGGCCCGGCTGATACGTCTGTATCGACTTTTTCTCCCACCGAAACAGAAGCGGTCGATACTTCGGTAACAGTAGAACAGGGGGGACTGGCTTTCTTGGAAAATGCCCCTTTGTTTACAAAACAGTTGTACACGGCAATCGGGGCGGGACTGGTTTCTCTGGTAGCTGTGGCTTTTGTCACCAACATTGCCTCCTATCAAGCTCTGCGGCAAGACAAACCGGAGGCGATCGTTTACCTGCGCCAAACAGGCTGGGTAATGACCGCAGCAGCAGGCTTTACGAGCTTTTTAACTTCTTGGGGCATCGGTCAGTTGATCGCCAAGCAGGTACGCAAGTCGTCGGATAATTTGCAAGCTCAGTTCGATGCCGTATCTCAAGGAACTTTGGATGCTCGCGCTACGGTTTACTCGGAAGATGAATTTGGTAAAATGGCTGCTAAATTCAACCACATGGCGAAGGTCATCCAAACCACGATTAGCGATACCAGGCGCAAGTCGGACGAGCAGGAACAGGCAAAAGAAGACTTGCAGCGCCAAGTGATTCGCTTGCTAGATGACGTGGAAGGAGCGGCTCGGGGTGACTTGACGGTGACTGCGGAAGTGACGGCAGACGTTTTGGGTGCTGTTGCTGACTCGTTTAACTTGACAATTCAAAATCTGCGCGAAATTGTCCATCAGGTGAAGCAGGCGGCTCGGGAGGTCAGCAAAGGCGCTACGGATAGTGCTAAGTTTGCAGGCGATTTGTCTTCCGACGCGCTGCGGCAAGCTGAGGAACTGGCGGCAACGCTGAATTCCGTGCAAGTCCTCACCGACGCGATTCAGCGGGTCGCAGAGAGCGCTAGAGAGGCGGAAGAAGTGGCCCGGGGCGCGGCGGCAACGGCTCTGAAAGGAGGCGAGGCTGTGGAGCGGACGGTGGCCGGGATTTTGGAAATTCGAGAAACGGTAGCAGAAACCACGCGAAAAGTCAAGAGGTTGGCGGAAGCTTCTCAAGAAATTTCTAAGATTGTGGCTTTAATTGCGACGATCGCCTCCCGGACGAATTTGTTGGCCCTCAACGCCAGTATTGAGGCGGCGAGAGCTGGGGAAGCGGGCAGGGGTTTTGCGATCGTGGCAGACGAGGTGCGACAATTGGCAGACCGATCGGCTAAGTCTTTGAAAGAAATCGAACAGATCGTGATGCAAATTCAAAGCGAAACCGGCGCGGTAATGACGGCGATGGAAGAAGGGACGCAGCAGGTTATTGAGGGGACAAAATTGGCAGAACAGGCGAAGCGATCGCTTGAAGATATCATTCAAGTAACTAACCGAATTGACGTGTTAGTGCGATCGATTACTGCCGACACTGTAGAGCAAAACGAAACAGCTCGCGCGGTCGCCAGTGTGATGCAAGCAGTGGAATTAACTGCTCAGGAAACCTCCCAAGAAGCGCAGCGAGTTTCGGGTGCTTTGCAAAATTTGGTGGGCGTTGCTCGCGACCTTTTGACATCGGTGGAAAGATTCCGAGTAGAAACAGCAGAAAGACAATAATCAATTGTCTAATGCTTGTTTTGCGGCATGATTTACAATCAGCTTTGTGTGGCAATAATGGCCTACAAAAAGCAACCTCGCAGTCGTGAAACCGCTGCGGGGCTGCCACTTCAACACCTAAAGGAAGTAGGAGTTGCACGATGGACGACAACATAGTAGAAGTAATTACTGGCATATTTGGTGAGATTCAGCCGACGGGCTGTATTATCTGTACCCTCTCAAAAAACAGCAGGGGCTATGCCACCAAAAGACTTCGGATTAACGGTGAATGGAAAACGCTGACCGTCCACCGTTTAGTATTAGAAAATGTTTTAGGTCGTCCGATTAGACCGGAATACTTTGCTTGCCACACTTGCGATGTCCGCAACTGCATCAATCCCAACCATTTATGGGAAGGTTCTAGACTTGAAAATTCTCAAGATAGGTTTAAAAAAGGACGAATTAAAGATGTCGGAAGTACATCTGCTCCTCAACCTCAAAAACAAGTGCGAGGCATAGAAGTAATTCCAGGCATTCGCGCTGAAATACAGCCGAACGGCTGCATGATTTGTACCTTGGCTAAAAGAAGTGATGGTTACTCGGTGAAAACTATCAAGATTAACGGGAAAAATCAAAGTTTCTATCCCCACAGACTTGTACTGGAACACAAACTGGGAAGACCTGTAAAACCCGGTTATTTTGCGTGTCACAGTTGCGACGATCGCGGTTGTGTCAATCCTGACCATTTGTGGGAAGGAACCCCCGCCGATAACTCCCGCGATGCCATAGAGAAAAACCGCTTTCCTTTCGTTCCCGGCAAGATATGTCCTAACCGCAAACTCAAACCCGAACAGGTGCGCGAGATTCGCTATCTTTTAAGTGAGGGCATATCCAAAAGAAAAATAGCCAGGACATTTGCCATATCTCGCAGTCAGATTATTCTCTTGGCAAGGGGCGAGATCTACAAAGAGCTTCTCTAGAACTACTAACATAGACCCAATACAATAACGATTAAAATCAGGAATAAAACTATGCTACCGGAGCAACAACAGAGGATCATGGGCTACTTTATTGAGGAGGCAAAAGACCACCTCAATACGATCGAACAAGGCTTGCTGAATCTGCAAACCACGATCGAAGACCCAGAACTGGTCAACGAAGTATTTAGGGCCGCTCACTCTGTCAAAGGAGGAGCAGCAATGCTGGGGCTGACCAGCATTCAGCAAACAGCTCACAGACTAGAAGATAGTTTTAAAGTTTTAAAAGAGTGCAGCGTTAAAGTAGACCAACAGCTAGAGTCCCTTTTTCTGCGAATTTTTGACACATTGCAAGGGCTGTTAGAGCAACTGTCGGGGCCTTTTGGACTGACAGAAGAATTGGGAGAACAGATGGTTCGAGAATTAGAACCAGTATTTGAAGAACTCAACGGGCACTTGGGGGGACTCGTTGGACACGGAGAATACCATGCAGACGAGAGCAGCGTTCTGGCCGTACCCGAACCAGTTATGGCGGGGGTGGGAGTCGGGGCGTTTGCCTCATCAAGAAGTTTTCCAGATTCGCGGTCAGTTTACGCACCTGATGCCAGAGCAACAGAAGACAGCGCCCTGCAGCTAGTATTTGAGTCGGACGTGCCGGCGAGGATGCGGGAACTCCTGCAAGAGTTCAAACAGCCCGAAGGGCCAGAAAGCAGGCGGCAACTCAAGAACATTTGTCGGAACTTGCTCAGGGCAGGGGAAGAATTTGAACTGCCCTACTGGATAGCATTGATCCAAGCTGTATCCAAGGCGATCGCCAACCCAGAAAATACCTACCGCACCTTAGCGCCAACGGTGATCAAAGACATCAAACAAGCGCAAGAACTGGTAATTTCTGGTCTAGAATCGTCGATCGCACCAAGCGCAAAACTTCTGTCGCTGCAGCCGGCTGTTCTGGTTCCAGAAACGGATTTTGAAGATTTGCTGGCCTTTGCTCAACCGAGTAAATCCGGGAAAAATGTGGTTTCTGTTGAGGATGAGGCCTGGGATATGGTGGGTTCGGGCGATTCCCAGGATGGATTGAACAAGTTGCTGCCGACTATTTCTGGGCTGAGTATAGACGAGCTGTTCGACCAACTCGACAGCGGCGACAGCAACCATGACAATGGCATTCGATCGTCCCAGTTCGACGAAGATTCCGTCTTCGCAGAATCGGATATAGAGACGGGTGCTTTTAGAGGCTCGACCCGCACCGGCCCGGAAGTGGGCGCGGCAGAACTCAACACTTTAGCGGACTTGTTTGACGGCGAGTCCCCGGATCTCGACGGCGCTTGGGAAGAAGAAGAAGACCTCGACTATGCACAGTCTTCTGGGATATCGGCTGCGGGAATGCTGGGGTTAGACGAGGACAATTCCGGCGATTTTACTGATTTGTTGTTTGACGAATACGATGCGGCAAGTTCCGAAACGAACACGAAGCCTCCGATTGACGATTTGACGAGTTTGTTTGGGGAGGATTTGCTGTTTGGAGACGAGGCAGAGGGCTCGGCAGTAGCTCCCGGTCAGAAAAATGCGGGTTCGAGCCAGCGGTTAACTAGCAAACACCTTAACACGGGTAACGGTAAGGGCCGTTTGGAGCGGCGAGACGACACGGTGGCCCCAGCCAGGGGACAAGCTGACGAAGATGCTCTCGGTACGCTTTTGGACGAAGTGGCTGCCCAAACTTCTGCTGGTGGTACGGAGGACAATGCTGATTTCGAGAACTTGTTCGGCGATTTAGGCTTATCTGAGACAACAGGTGGGCCGGCAGTCTCTTCGGAGTATTCCCTGAAGTCTGAGGCTTTAGACGGACAATCGAAGAAGCCTGCAGGGGGGGGCAAGGATTTAGGGGATGCCGAAGCCCTTGCTCTGCCTGCAATGGATGATTTCGAGTTGCTCTCTGAGCTTGGCGAGGATTCGGATTTGAGCGAGCTGTTGGGGATTACTTCTAATTTCCTTTCTTCAGAAGACGAAGCTGGGGAGAACGGGGGCGATCGAGATCGAGCTGCAGGCATCCCACAAAATGAGGAAATGGGCAACGTTCTTAACATGACATCAAATTCTGATTTAGATATCTCTGCGGATGGAAACTGGCTAGAAGAGGCTTTCGGCATGGAAGACGAGTCTGTGCAATCGCTCAACCTGGATCTGGACGATACGGATTTAGATGCGCTGTTTGGGGATATGACCTCGGGTTCGATTTCTGAGGATGAACAGACTGTGCGGGATGGGCAAGGAGTGGCTACTTCCCGAGAAGCGGCAGATTTGGCTGAGCTTTTCGGTTCTGTACCTACGGGTACTGAGTATGACGGAGAAGCTTCGGGGCAAGGCCGTGGGCGTTGGCTCAATGATGGGAATTCACAATTGCTGAGTGCCGGTGTGGGAGTTGATGAGGGCGACTTGGGGAGTTTGTTCGACAACAATAACAATGGTGCGGCTGTTTCCGACCAAGGCTTGGCAAATTCGGCAGAGGTTGAACTTGGGGCTTTGTCCGACGATCGTCCTGAGTCGGAAATTTCAAATGTCGAATCTGATGAGGGCGCAGCTTTCGATTTCTTGGAGGATATGTTTGGCGAAGGCATGGTGCACCCAGGCGATGCTGGAACGGCGCCAGATGACGGCGCGGCTGTGGATGTGAACGAATTGTCTGCCCAACCTGCCGAGGGTTTGTTCGACGAGGAGGGTGCGGATTTGTTCGATCGATCCGAAACAGATGGCGCCGGGGAATCTGAGGGCGAAGATGATTTGTTTGATGCCCTGGAAACGGATTTTTTGAGTGCGGATTTAGAGCCGCTGCCTGCAGAATCTCTCGATGGTATGTTGGAGGGCGATGCTGACTTGCTCTCGGCGAGGGAAACCGGGGCTACTCTCAACAACGCAGAGTTGGAGGGTTTTGATGATTTGTTGGATTCGATCGATGCTGAGGTTCTGGTGACTTCGGAACTGACGACCGGCTTTTGGGACGCTGAGGACGACTCGGCCGAGGCAGATTCCTCGGAGTTGGAAGAGGGATCGCTGGCAGACTTTTTTGCCGAGGGCGAATCAGGCGATGAAGATGATGCCGAAGGAAATTTTGACGATTTAGAAGCACTGTTAATTGCAGGGGGTGCTGGGGCTGTCATAGCAGCTTCTGGAAGCACAAATCAGAGTCCGGTAAATACAGAAGTTTTCTCGGATCTCGAAGAACTCCTCAGCGAGAGCGCAACTATGCCGGAAATTCCTGCACCGACAACTGCTAGTAAAGCTCCGCGCACTGCTGCCGATGAGAGCGACGACGAATTTGGCGATTTGGAAAAACTGCTGGAAGATCCCAAGGACAGCGGCCGCCAAGGGGAAGGCAATATGGGGCCGTCGGCGATCAACAGACCCAGGCGGAATCCCCGCGCGGGCGGGTTCGGCGACCAGACGATGCGGGTGCCGGTCAAGCAACTGGACAACCTCAGCAATTTGATGGGGGAACTGGTTGTGAACCGCAACAGTTTGGAGCAAGACCAAGAACGGATGCGGCAGTTTTTGGACAATTTGCTGCACCAGGTGGCGCTGCTGAGCGATGTGAGCCAGCGGACTCAGGATTTCTACGAGCGGAGTCTTTTGGAGATTGCTTTGCTGGCAAACCGCCAGGGACACCGATCGGCCTGGCGCTCTGAGGATTCGGCCCACACCCGCGAAAGTGCCTGGAGACCGGAGGAAATGGACAGGTTTACTCCTTTCCACAGTTTGGCTCAAGAGATTATTGAGCTGATCGTGCGGGTGCGGGAGTCGGCGGCGGACATTGAGTTTTTGGTGGATGAGGCGGATCAGGTGACTCGCCAACTGCGACAAGTTACGACTCAACTGCAAGAAGGTTTGACTCGCGCCCGGATGAAGCCGTTTGCGGAGACGACGGACAGGCTGTTCCGGGCGGTGCGGGAAATCGCGATTAAGTGCGGGAAGCAGGCTCAGTTGCAGGTTGAGGGTAAGGAGATTTTGATCGACAAGATGATTGTGGATCAGCTATATGACCCGATGACTCATTTGGTGAACAATGCGATTACTCACGGGATCGAAGCGCCGGAGGTGCGTCTGGCGGCTGGGAAGCCTGCAGTCGGCAGGATTACGATTCGGGCTTTCCACCAAGGGAACCAAACCGTGGTTTCGGTTTCAGACGACGGGGCCGGAATTGACCCGCAAAAGGTGAAGGCGAAGGCGATTAAGCAGGGTATGCTGACGGCGGCTCAGGCTCAAAGGATGTCTCGCTCGGAAGTTTACGATTTGCTGTTTATGCCGGGGTTCAGCACTCAGGAACAGGCGACGGAGTATGCCGGCCGGGGGGTCGGTATGAATGTGGTGCAGACTTCGTTGCAGGAGATTCGCGGTACTGTGTCGATCGATTCAACGATCGGCAAGGGGACTGTGTTTACCATCCGTTTACCTCTGGTGTTGAGTATTTCTAAGGCTCTGACTTGCATTAGCGATCGCGCTCGCATTGCTTTCCCGATGGATGGGGTCGAAGATATGATCGATGTGCCTCGCGATCAGGTGACGACGGGGGCGGATGGTTTGCCTTGCATTGAGTGGCGGGGTCAAAGCTTGCCGTTCCGGCCGCTGCGGGATCTGCTGGCTTACAGCCGCCATTTGGGTCGGGGCAGTGTTTACGGGTTTAATACTGACGATGACATGATTTCGGTGATCGTGCTGCGCTCTGCTGGCAATTTCTTGGCGGTGCAGGTGGATCAGGTTTCGACGGAACAGGAAATTGTGATCAAGCCGTTGGAAGGGCCGGTGCCGAAGCCGATCGGGATTGCTGGGGCTACCGTGCTCGGAGACGGTCGGATCGTGGCGATTGCGGACGTTCTGGAGCTGATCGATTTGGCTACGGGAAGGCTGCGGAAGGACACTGGCGGAACGCTTTGGGATGAGGGCGATCGGGCTGCTGCGGAGGCGGAAATCGAGAAGACTGAGCCGACTGTGCTGATTGTCGATGACTCGATTACGGTGCGATCGCTCTTGTCGATTACTTTCGAGAAGTCTGGCTATCGTGTGGAAGAAGCTCGCGACGGTAAGGAAGCTTGGGAAAAGATGAAATCTGGTCTGCCTTGCGATATCGTTTTCTGCGATATTGAGATGCCGAGAATGGACGGTTTGGAACTACTTTCTCGGATGCAGAAGGATGCTGTTTTGTGTGAATTGCCGATCGCGATGCTAACTTCTCGCGGTGCTGACAGACACCGCCAAATGGCTTACAGTTTGGGCGCGAAGGGCTATTTCACTAAGCCTTATTTGGAGGAGCAATTGCTTGATGCTGCTTCTCGGATGTTGAAAGGTGAGGTTGTTGGTGCTCCGGTTGGTGTGTAATGTGTAAATCTGCTTTTATCTGCGGTTGAAAAATGGGAATTTGTTAACCGCAGATGAAATTGGATTGATTAAACCGCAGAGGACACAGAGGACGCAGAGAAAGAGAACAGAGAGAGCGATGATTCCGAGGAAGGACGAATTTGATATAATTTATCTGCGTTTATCTGTGTTTATCTGCGGTTGAAAAAGGGAGTTGATTGACCGCAGATGAAAATGGATTGATGCGGATTTAGATCGCGCTTTCGGTTTTGGTGGTAGGCTGGGAATGTGGGGTGTAGCGGAAGGGCGATCGAGGTGATTTATGGATGCTAAAGAACTTTTAGAAAGATATGCCAAAGGTGAACGAAAATTTCATAATGAACGGTTAAGTGGGGTAGACCTTAAAGGTGCTGATCTGAGTGGGATCGACCTACAGAGTGCTAATTTGACTGGAACTGATTTGAGTGGCATAAACCTAACAAATGCGAGTATTAACCATGCTAATCTGAGTCGGGCATCCCTGACAAGTGCAAACTTGAGTGGAATAAGTTGTGCTTCAAGTAATCTAAGTTTAGCAGAACTCAACGGTGCAAATTTGAGTAAAGCAAATCTGAGTGGCTCCAACTTGACTAATGCTAATCTTGAGATGGCAAATCTGAGTGGTGCAAACCTAACGGCTACTAACCTAAGTAGAGCCTCCTTGTTTCAGGCCGACTTAAATAGAGCTAACTTGACTAACGCTCATCTGACTGGAGCAAACCTGGCTGAAGCAAATTTAACTGCAACAATTCTAAATGGTGTAAAATTCTTAGAGGCAAATCTCAACGCTTGTAAACTCAGGGCAGTCAATTTGACAAAAAGCAATTTGTCAGGAATTAAGTTGATTGATGTAGATTTAAGTGTGGCAAACTTGGAAGAAGCTAACCTAAAAAAAGCCTGTTTGCAAAGCTCGAATCTCGAAAGAGCTAATCTACAAGGAGCCAATTTAAGTAGAGCCGATCTAAGTGGAGCAAACTTGAAAAAGGCAGACTTAACTAACGCAAGAACTTATGGTTGGAATATCGAAAATGCAGACTTCACTGGTGCTACAATGCCTGATGGAGAAATCTACCAGCCTGAAACCTCTGACGCAGAACTCTACCAGCCGGAAACTTCGGAAAAATTCTCCCAAAAACTAACATCTATGACGCGCAAAATTATTCGTACTGACAAAGCACCGGCACCCGTGGGCCCTTACAATCAAGCGATCGCCGCTACGGGCACTATGCTGTTTGTAGCTGGCCAAATTGCGATCGACATTAGACTAAACGATATAGTCTACACCGAGGATGTGGCAAAACAAACCGAACAAGTTATGGCAAATCTCGAAGCCATTCTCACAGAAGCCGGCGCTACTTGGTTGGATGTGGTAAAAACTACGGTTTTCCTTAAAGATATGAATGATTTTGCCGCCGTGAATGCGGTTTATGCGAAATATTTTGATGCGGAAACTGCACCGGCGCGCGCTTGTGTGGAGGTTTCGCGTTTGCCGAAAGATGTGTTAGTTGAAATTGACTGTATTGCTGTGATTTGATTTCATCTTCTTTTAGATGCCCGACTTTTTCAAGAAGTCTGGTTTCTGGATAGTTTTTTTTTTTAATATTTATGAGCGATTTAACCGCAGAGGGCGCAGAGGGCGCAGAGGAAGAGGGGAGAGAGATGAATAATTCCAAGGTTTACTTATAGCAACCGCCGAGGGTAAAGTGCGCGACTGTATTAACTTCTACAGCCGATCGCACAAAGTCGATCTGTCGCTGTCGCGCACCCTACTCCCAAATCAATCTGAAACAATCAGATTTAATCTCAATTAGCAATTAATAATTACTAATCACCAGTTACCAATTAGCAATTAGCAATTACTCTAAAAGCAATTACCAATTACCAACTGTAAACTATTTATTCAGCGCTTCGCGGGCGGCTACCGCTTCGTCGGGATGAATATTCAAGCGGGTCAAATTAATTCGACCTTTGTTGTCAATTTCTCGCACTTTGACAATCACTTCATCGTTTACAGCTAACTCGTCTTCGACTTTCCCGACGCGGTAGTCCGCTAACTGGGAAATGTGAATCATGCCTTCTTTTCCTGGCAAAATTTCCACAAAAGCGCCGATCGGAATAATTCGAGTTACGCGGCCGACATACACGTCTCCTGCATTCAACTTGCGCGTCATGCCTTGGACAATGTTGTAAGCCCGCTGAGCTTTTTCGCTGTCGTTGCCAGCAATTGTCACGGTTCCGTCGTCTTCGATGTCAATTTTGACACCGGTTTCTTCGGTGATGGCTTTGATGGTTTTGCCCCCAGGCCCAATTACCAAACCGATAAATTCTGGATCGATTTTCAGGGTTAGCAAACGCGGTGCAAACGGCGACATTTCCTTGCGGGGAGTGTCGATGGTTGCCAGCATTCTTTCTAGAATGTGCAGTCTGGCTGGTTTGGCTTGGCGGATGGCATTGGCAATTACATCTAAGGGCAAACCTTTGATTTTCATGTCCATCTGCAAAGCAGTAATCCCGGTGTCGGTACCGGCTACTTTGAAGTCCATGTCGCCTAAAAAGTCTTCAATTGCCTGAATGTCAGTCAAAATTCGGACTTCATCGCCTTCTTTAATTAAGCCCATTGCCGCGCCGCTGACGGGTTGGGAAAGGGGAACGCCTGCATCCATTAATGCTAGCGTTGAGGCGCAAACTGAACCCATTGAGGTCGAACCGTCGGAAGAAAGGACTTCTGAAACTACGCGAATCACGTAGGGGAAATCTTCTTTGGATGGCAAAACCGGCAGTAAAGCGCGTTCTGCGAGGGCTCCGTGACCGATTTCTCGCCTTCCGGGCGATCGCATCGGCTTGGTTTCTGCTACCGAAAACGGCGGGAAATTGTAGTGGTGGAGGTAGCGTTTGTCTTGCTGCGGGTGCAAGTCGTCCCCTAAGTCTTGGGCGTCGCCTGGGGTTCCCAGGGTAGCTGCAGACAAGACTTGAGTCAACCCGCGATTAAACAACCCAGTGCCGTGTACTCGCGACGGCAGCACGCCTACGCGACAAGAAACGGGTCGCACCTCGTCTAGCTTGCGACCGTCTACACGGACGCCATCTTCGAGGATCTGCTTCCGCATCATTTTTTTGGTAACGTCTTTGAAAACGTTGCCGATCGCCTTGGTGTTGGCGGTGGCGGCTAGTTTTACCGGATCGTCTTCCGGGAGTTCGGCGATCGCAGATTCGACTTCATTTGCCTTAACTTCGTCCAAAGCTGCATTCCGTATTGTTTTGTCTTTTTCAAATCTTGACAAAATGATGCGGATGGGTTCTTGGGCGCGATCGCGAATAAAGTTTTCCAGGGCAGAGTCTAGGGATGGCCGTTCCTCTACCACCAAATCGATGCCCAATTCGGCCATAATTTCGCGCTGGGCTTGAATCAAGTCACAGGCTGCTTCATAGCCGAAGTCGATCGCCTCGATGATATCCTGTTCTGGCAATTGGTTAGCGCCGGCTTCCACCATGATTACTCCATCAGGAGAACCAGCTACCACGAGATCCAACTCGCCTTCTTTGATTTCGCTGTAGGTGGGGTTGATGATGAAATCGTCCCCTACCAAACCGACTCGTACCGCCGCCATCGGCCCGTAAAACGGCATTTTCGCCAGCAGTATCGCCACCGAAGCCCCCGTCACCGCCAAAACGTCCGGTGGCACTTGTTCGTCCATCGAAACCGTTGTTGCTACAACTTGGATGTCATCTCGCAGCCAGCTTGGAAATAGCGGGCGCAGCGGTCGATCGATCAAACGACCAGTCAAAGTCACTTTTTCTGGGGGACGCCCTTCCCTTCGCAAAAATCCACCGGGAATTTTACCGCCAGCGTAGAGTCTCTCTTCGTAATCCACCAACAGGGGCAGGAAATCAATTCCTTCTCTCCCCTGCGATCGAGTCGCTGTCACCAAAACCGCCGTGTCACCCGACTGAATCAAAACTGCACCGCCTGCTTGAGGCGCTAGTAAACCAATCTTCAGTCTAATATCCCGTCCATCGAAGGATATTGACTTGTCTATCTCTACCATGTAGCACTGCTTCCTTATCTACCACATTCTTTCTCTGTCGGGATCGTAACATTACCACAGGATGTTTGAGAGTCCGACGCCAAAAGACAGGGATAATCGCCCCGCGATCCACTGTCTGCGTCAGGCTTATAAGCATTTATACTCTCGAATTATTTTTTGCAGTCTGGGGTCGATTCTCCGGTCGATCGTCCGCTAAACGCCTTCCATAGATGGTACGATGAATTTTCGTTTGGGAATTGGGACGTTGAAGGAAGAAGGAAGAGGGATTTAGGTATCTAGGACAGGGAATAAGCCGTAATACCAATTTTTTATGAGGTTGCATAGAATCCGATCCCCCCTAGCCAAGAGGGCGGGCACGGGGAGTAGGGGTCGCACCGCCCCTACTAAGGGGGGACAAGATTATTCTCAAAGTCAACCCCTACTCCCCAACAATCAGGGGGAGTAGGGGGTATGCGAGGGGGATCGAGATATGTGCAACTTCACATTAAATTGGTATAAGGTGTGCGATAAGTACCTAAATATAAAGGTTCTACCTAATTCCTATCTGGCTCAAAATTTCCTCGGTTTGTTTTAAATAAAATTTTCATAAATTCCATATAAATGCTGTAGTCAACCTCGCACTTAAATACAAATATCAGGGTAAAAAAAATGGCAATTTTACACGGCAGTTGGCTCCTAGAGAAGGAAAAAAGTTGCTTATTTATTTGGGGAGAAACTTGGCGGAAACTTGGGGCAATTGAAACCCTAGAATCGGGGAGGAATTTACCGCATCCCTTAGCAATGACAGAATCTGAATTTAAGATTTTCCTAAATTCCTTGCAACAGTCGGGAAAACTAAACTGGCAATTACCGGAAACCGCAGAAACTCCACCGGAAAAAAGCAAAAAAACTAGGCGATCGCCCAAAACTCCCAAGGAAGAAATCAGCGCACCCAACTCCTCAATTCAAAGGGAAATTCGGGCGATCGCACTTCCCACCCAAATCTCAGAATCGAACGCAAGTTTGATGCCGCAGCACTCAGCAGCAGCACTTGATGAGGAACCCGCTAAAACCGAGGAAATTTACCTTTATCCCTGGCAAGTCGAGGGTTTTTGTCTCAACCCTCAAGCAGCTTTTGTTTTCTTGCAATCACTACCGCTTAACAGCACGGAACCAGACTCTTTTGTCGGCTCTGATTTGCGTTTTTGGTCTCATATTGCTAGGTGGAGTTTGGATTTGTTGGCAAGATGCAAATTCTTGCCTGGATTGGAGAAACAGTCCGACGGTTCTGCTATTGCCAAATGGCAACCGCTGTTAGATAGTTCTACAGACATACTCCGCCTCAGCACTTTTGTCAAGCAAATGCCGACGGCTTGCAGAACATATCAATCGAAGGAAGAAGGAAGTTCGGCAACGGATTCTGTAACGGATGTAACGGATGTAACGGATGTAACGGATGCCAGGAAGAAGGAAGAAGGAAGAAGGAAAAAGGAAGAAGGAAGAGGGAATAAGGAAGAGGGAAGAGGGGAAAAGGAAGAAGAATCCAGTCAATTACATTTAGCGGTGGATTTGCCGAGGGGGGCTGAGGAATTGGTGTTAGGCTTTTTGAGCAGTATTGTAGATAGTCAAGTGCGATCTGCTGGTAGCTCTACTTTAGACATCAAAGCAGTTTCTCCTGTGCGCGACTGGCTGCAAGCTTTGCAGCAGGAATCTGGGAGAGTTCAAGTAGAAACAACAGCATTGGAAAACTTGGCAACCAAGCTGAGTGCTTGGACTGCACCGCTGCAAAACCAATTATCTCAACAAAGTCAATTTCGCACTTGCTTTCAACTCATACCGCCGTCTCCTGGTAAAGCCAACTGGAGTTTAAATTATTGCTTGCAAGCTGCAGATGAAGCGGAATTTTTGGTAGACGCGACAACTGTTTGGAACAACTCAGTCGAGCGTTTGGCTTATGCGGGGCGGACAATAGAATTGCCTCAAGAAACTTTGCTCAGCGGCTTGGGTTTAGCCTCGAAACTTTATCCGTTAATTGAACCGAGTTTGCAAGCACAGCGGCCTCAATCTTGCCAATTAAATCCGCTGCAAGCTTACGAGTTTATTAAGTCTGTAGCTTGGCGGTTTGCTGATAGCGGGTTGGGCGTAGTTTTGCCGCCGAGTTTGACAAAGACGGATGGTTGGGCGAGTCGTTTGGGTTTGAGCATTCAAGCGGAAACTCCGAAAGTGACTCCGGCGAAAGGCGGGTTGGGATTGCAAAGTCTGCTAAATTTTAAGTGGGAATTGACGATCGGCGGACAGCGCCTTTCTAAGGCAGAATTTGACAGATTGATTGCGTTGAATTCGCCTTTGGTGGAAATTAACGGCGAGTGGGTGGAGTTGCGCGCGCCGGATGTGAAAGCTGCTCAAACTTTTTTTGCCAGCCGCAAAGAGCAAATGACTCTTTCTTTGGAGGATGCTTTGCGTTTGGCGTCGGGCGATTCTCAGATGATCGAGAAATTGCCTGTGGTTAATTTTGAGGCTACGGGTCAACTTCAGGAATTGTTGAATACTTTGAGCGATAATCAAGCGGTAAGTGCGATCGCAACTCCGGCTAGTTTCCGAGGACAATTGCGGCCTTATCAAGCGCTAGGAGCAGGCTGGTTAGCATTCTTAGAACGCTGGGGTTTGGGCGCTTGTCTCGCGGACGATATGGGACTTGGTAAGACCATCGAGCTAATTGCTTTCCTTGTGCACTTACAGGAACAAGATGCCCTAGAAGCGCCAACATTACTGGTTTGTCCGACATCGGTATTGGGCAATTGGGAGCGGGAAGTCAAGAAATTTGGCCCGACGCTAAAAGTGTTAGTTCACCACGGAGACAAACGCGCTAAAGGAAAAGCATTTGCAGCGGGAATTAAGGGAAAGGATTTAATAATTACCAGTTACGCGCTGGTGTTTCGCGATGCGAAGGAATTTCAAGGCATTAAGTGGCAAGGATTGGTTTTAGATGAAGCGCAAAATATTAAAAATTCCGAGGCTAAGCAGTCGCAAGCGGTGCGGCAAATCGAGGCATCTTTTAGAATTGCGCTGACAGGGACTCCGGTGGAAAATAGACTGCAAGAATTGTGGTCAATTTTGGAGTTTCTGAATCCTGGCTATTTGGGGCCGCGCAATTTCTTTCAGCGCCGATTTGCAATTCCGATCGAGAAATACGGCGATAGGGAATCTTTGCAGACTTTGCGATCGCTCGTTCGGCCTTTCATCCTCCGCCGCCTGAAAACAGACAAAGAAATCATCCAAGATTTGCCCGAAAAACAGGAGATGACTGTATTTTGCGGGCTGGCAAATCAACAGGCGGTATTATATCAGAAAATAGTCGAAGAGTCAATAGCTGAATTAGACTCAGCCGAAGGTATTCAACGCCGGGGAATGATTCTGGCTTTGCTGGTAAAACTCAAGCAACTTTGCAACCATCCGGCTCTTGTGAAAGCAGAAGCTAAGCCGAAAGAATTGGAGATTAAGAGTCAGGAATCGGGGAAATTGCAGCGGTTGGTGGAAATGTTAGAAGAGGTGCTCGCTGAGGGCGATCGGGCTTTAATTTTTACTCAATTTGCCGAATGGGGAAAACTCCTGAAACCTCATCTAGAGCAGCATTTAGGGCGAGAAGTTTTGTTCTTGTACGGAGGAATTCGGCAACAGCAGCGGGAAGAAATGATCGATCGCTTCCAGCACGACCCCCAAGGCCCGCCGATTATGATTTTATCTTTAAAAGCAGGCGGCACAGGTTTGAACTTAACCAGAGCAACCCACGTTTTCCACTATGACAGATGGTGGAATCCCGCAGTAGAAAATCAGGCAACTGACCGCGTATTTCGCATCGGTCAAACTCGCAACGTGCAAGTCCACAAATTTGTCTGCACAGGTACGTTAGAGGAGAAAATACACGATATGATTGAAAGTAAGAAAGCTCTAGCCGAACAAGTTGTCAGCGCCGGGGAAAACTGGCTCACCGAACTCGATACAGACCAACTTCGCAATTTACTAATCCTCGATCGCAATGCTATCATAGAAACGGAAGAAGAATAATATGATTAATTACCAATTCCCAACAGCACGACACGGATGTCACGGATACACGGATAGCTGTTTTTTCCTTTCTGACTCCAGCATCCTAATTACCAATGCCCAAGGCCCGATGCCCAATTCCCAATTCCCAAATAAATGATTGACAGAGAATGGTGGACACAACAGTGGTTAGATTTAATCAATACCTACCGCTTCAAAAAGCGCTTAGAACGTGGCTGGCAATACGCGCGCGAGGGTAAAGTTCTCAGCATTAAATTTCCCAATCAAGAAGTAATTGCCATAGTTCAAGGAACCGATCCAAAACCCTATCAAGTTTCTTTAGGACTCGACACATTGAGCGATGAAGATTGGGATTATGTGATTGAAAATATGTCGCAAAGAGCAGTTTTTTCAGCTAAACTGTTAGCAGGAGAAATGCCGCACAATATTGAAGATGTATTTGCAGCAGCGGGCAAAACGCTATTTCCGTTAAGTTTATCTGATATTCGATCGCGCTGTAGCTGTCCTGACCCCCAAAACCCTTGCAAACACATCAGTGCAGTATACTACTTATTGGGCGATCGCTTCAGTGAAGACCCCTTCGTACTCTTCCAACTGCGCGGAAGAACTAAAGAGCAAATATTGACCGCACTCCGCCAAAGACGGGGTAAGGAAGGAGAGGAAAATACCCAGCTAAACAAGGGTGAAAATTCCCCTACTGCGAATTCTAAATTGCCGAAGGTCGATCGCTTTTGGGAATACAATCAGCAGCTAGAATCATCTTTAGTAGTCATTGTTCCGCCGCCCAGCAGCGAAACAGTATTAGATATCTTAGGCCCAATTCCCCTCGCAACCGACGGAAAAGGAACGGCTAGCAAATCCTCGCCCGCATCAGACGCCCTGAAGCAGCATTTTAGCAAAATCTACCAAGCAGTTAGCCAGCAAGCAGTTTTAGCAGCACTGAAACGGAGCGAAGGAGATTAACATAATTTATTCGCAGAGATGATACTAGGAAATATGGCTGATAACAAATCAGGCTTTAATACCCATTTTATTCTTTAGTCCATCTTTGGTGGAACGAGAGTTTGTCTAGAATAGATTTCAACCGACGAGTCTTACTTTTTGCAATTTCAGTTTACACTTCCCGCAAATTACTCATAATCTCTATCAATTCCTGGGGGCGTTTAATCAAAAAATCGGGATTGTGTGCAGCCAAAGCCTCCTGAGAATTAAAACCCCAACCTACAGCAATTACCTTAATTCCTGTTTTTCTAGCAGCGTCTATATCTCTAATCTCATCTCCCACGTAAACGACTTGTTTAGGATTTATATTTTCTCTTTTTAGCCAGCTATTAATAACTTTATGTTTGCCAAAAGTTGAACCAGAGTAAATAAATGTAAAAGTGTCTGGCAAACCATTTTTTTCCAGCGATGCCAAAACGTTTTCTCTGGAATTAGATGTGATTATTCCCAGTTGAAATCCCAGTGTTTTTAACTCCAGTAAAACTTCTTTAATCCCCGGAAATAATTGAATATTGGGAATTTCGGTGCGTAACTCTGCTTTCAACATTCTAATCAACAGCGGGAATTTGAAGATAGAAATGCCCGAATACTGAAGAATTTGCCAAGAAGTTAAATTGCTGAGTTGAGCGATTTGGTCTTTGGTGGCAGACTTAAAGCCTAATTCTACTGACAAACGGTTGGTGATGCTTAGAAGAATATCGATTGTATCTGCTAAAGTACCGTCAAAATCAAAAATAATTACTTTGGTCATTGGACAATAGCAAATAAGGAACGGGGAAGCATACAATTTTAGATTTTAGATTTTAGATTTTAGATTTTAAATGGGAATGATTTACTGCATAATGTATTGACTTTTAGCGATGCGTTTTAGATTTTAGATTTTAGATGGGAATGACTTACTGCATAATTTATTAACTCTTAGCGATGCGTTTTAGATTTTAGATTTTAGATGGGGGAATGACTTACGGCAGAATGTATTGTCTCTTGGCGAGCCGTAAACACCCTAGGGTTATTATCTATAGGGTAAAGTGCCTCCTAAGCACGAAATTCTCAACTTTTAAGGGTTAATTTGATTGGCTTTCGCATTTCGCCGCAGCATTTCGGGTTTTATGCGCCGCAGCGCCGAAGCGGTAAATCTGCGGTTCCATTCCTCGTCGGAAATGTCGGCTAATTCTGCAAGTGTCGGCGCTATATTTTCAGGATAAGGCTCAAAGTCGGCAACATCAGTTGGTTTAGCAAATCGCTGATTCCAAGGACAAACATCCTGACAAATATCGCAACCTGCTACCCAACCTTGTAAATTAGATGCAATTTCGTCGGGCAATTTTTCGGCTCGATTCTCGATCGTGTGATAAGCTATACATCGATCGGCATTCACCACAAAAGGCTCA
Organism: Microcoleus sp. B7-D4; assembly: GCF_036705125.1. Taxonomy (NCBI): domain Bacteria; kingdom Bacillati; phylum Cyanobacteriota; class Cyanophyceae; order Oscillatoriales; family Microcoleaceae; genus Microcoleus; species Microcoleus sp. B7-D4. Next base: position 76,497 of record NZ_JAUBTT010000016.1, on the reverse strand, counting down.
GTAATTGCTCCCGTCGGACAGGCCTCAATGCAGCGAGTACAAGTACCGCAATGTTCCGTATGAGACTCATCGGGCGCTAACTCCAAATTAGTCAAGATTTCTCCCAAAAACACCCAAGAACCGTATTCGCGCGAAATTACATTACCATTTTTGGCAATCCAGCCAATCCCCGCACGTTGCGCCCACATTTTATCCTGAATCGGCCCAGTATCAGCATAATACCGCGCTTCAATTCCCTCGCCTTGCGATCGCACCCAATTTGCCAAAACCTTCAGTTTTTTGTGCAGGATTTTATGATAATCCCTTCCCCAGCCGTAGCGAGAGATTTTGGCATATTCGGAACCGCCTGGGCGTTGGTGAGGCGTGTAGTAATTGATGGCGACACATATTAAGGACTTCACCTCTGGCATTGCAGCGCGAATATCCTGACGTTTCGGGTTAGCCATCCATGCCATATCCGCCTGATAGCCTTTATCCAACCATGCCTGCAACCTTTGTGCCTCCTTGTCAGTGCCGCAGTCTACCAAGGCTATCCCGACTTTGTGAAATCCCAACTCAAGGGCTTTTTCCTTAACCAAAATGCTGCTAATTGGCGCTTTCATTTGACACCAGGCAAATATTTACCTTTTGTATTGACTATTTTGATTTTATATGATATGCAAAGCGATTTTAACGATCGGCTTCCTAAATAAACTAATTCGGCGCACAGTCTAGTGACGGCGATCGCAATTTACCAAACCATTGATCATAGTTTTATAACTCAGCTATATGTAATTTCTATTTGCAAACTTTAACAAAACGTTACATGATGTTAATTAAGGGAGCTTGAGGTTTCCTAACTCAAGTACCTCACTAAAACCACAAATCCCAAAGCATACACATGGCAGTTAGTATTCAATCAGCTCAATCTATCTTCTCGAACACCGAGATTGCGAGCGTTGTTCCGGCTACCACCGAAGCATTTTACAAACTCAGCGTTGAAGACCAACTCGCACTACTCTGGTATGCCTACACCGAAATGGGCGTTTCCATCACCGCAGCCGCTCCCGGAGTAGCCAGCATGGCGCTTGTTGAAGGCATCCTGAGCGAAATCAAGCAAATGTCGCCGGCTGCTCAAAGCAAAACCATGTTTGACCTAGCCAGCAACGCCGACACAACAATTGGCCGGATTTACACTTCTTTGCGCGTCAACACCAAACTCGGTTTCTGGTACGAGTTGGGACAGTTGATGAAACAGGGCGTTGTCGCTCCGATCCCCGCTGGCTATCAAATGTCTCCCGAAGCCACCCAAGTCCTTGAAACCATCAAGAAACTAGATCCAGGCCAACAAATTACCGTACTTCGCAACACCGTAGTTCACATGGGCTACGACCCAGATTTCAGCCAAGAGTACGGCAAACGCTCAGCCCCCCGCAGCACTCCCACCGCTCCAGAAGAGCGGGTGAAAACCCAAATTGAGGGTATCAGCGAGCAGACTGTCCTCAGCTACATCGACTACATGAACGCCTTCGACTTCACCCCAGCCGTGGGTTTATTTGCTGAAGAAGGTGCCCTGCAACCACCTTTCCAAAAGCCGATCGTCGGTCGCGACGCTATCCTCAACTATATGCGGGAAGAGTGCATCGGACTGAAAATGATGCCCCAGCAAGGCGTATCAGAACCCGCAGAAGATGGCTACCGCCAAGTGAAAGTCACTGGCAAAGTCGAAACTCCCTGGTTCGGCGCGAATGTGGGCATGAACATTGCGTGGCGGTTTATGCTCGATCCCCAAGGTCAAATTTTCTTTGTGGCGATCGACTTGTTGGCATCTCCTAAAGAATTGCTCAATTTGATCCGCAAATAGAATATTCGGGTTCGGTCTGTCAAACAGACTTGGCTAGAAACCCAGACGCCTGACGGCATCTGGGTTTCTATCATTTTAGATTTTAGATTTTAAATTTTAGATTCAAGAATTGAACGATTGGAAATGGCTGATGGTATCAGGGTTTGCAGCTTGGCTACACTGGCATTTTTTGAAATTAGTATTGATTTCGGTCGATCGCTCTGAAAGCTGCGATCGACGCTCTCCGGTTCCTCCTTTTTTCGGAGAATTATTTTCCTGGCCCTACTTATATCTTTTGAGGGATTTGCTGCGACAAAGAGAATGATTACAGTATACTCATTCATCTAAAATCAATTCTTTTATGACCGCAACAACTCGACCTATTATAACTAGCTCTATAAAGATTGCCGGCATCACAAACCCAACGGTACTGCGATATTTTGAAACTTTAAACGCGGGCGATTTTGACGCGACGGCTAATTTATTTGCCGATGACGGGGTTCTGCACGCGCCGTTTGAAGAGCCAATTATGGGTAGCAGCTCGATCGCCACTTATCTAAAAACAGAAGCGCGAGGAATGAAGCTTGAACCCCAGCAAGGTGTCACCCAAATTTTAGAATATGGCAATGTTGAAGTTCAGGTCAGTGGCCGGGTGCAAACTTCCGCATTTGGTGTTAATGTCGGATGGCTGTTGTTGCTCAATTCTCACCAAAAAATCCTTTCTGTCACCGTCAAACTGTTAGCTTCTCCCCAAGAATTGCTAAATCTGCGGTCGCAGACGAAATTTGATGTTTGATAAGCTGTTTCACATTTAAATTGTCTATTTTGGTTTTACCTGTCGATCGCACGTAATAGCTAAAATCGTGCGATCGACAGGTAAATCGGCTTTTTATCGCCAGAATGAGGCAGAAACCGGGTTTTTATTCAAATCTTTGGTGAAGTGCCACTCACGGTATAAAAATCCCGTTTCTGGGGTATTTGTGCGATCGGGACTGTACCCCTACAGTCTTACAGTCTCGCCTTGGGCTGACCGAAAGCATCCAGGATACCCGCCACGTGATTCATTCCGAAAGCAGACTCAGAACCCAGAAATAAAAAACCTTTATCCGATGAAACTTGCCCCCCGAATTTATCTCGCGCAAGTCAATGCTTCAATTCTAAAATCTAAAATCTACAATCTACAATCTAAAATCGATTGACGATACTGCACGAAAAAGTGGCTGTCACCGCAGCGCGTGCGACAGACAGCCAAAGCGAGTCTAAAAGTGCATTGCCAATCACTAATCACTCAGGACTAATGACTAATGACTAACGACTAATTAAGATTTTTCCGGCAAACTCGCTTCCAACTTGAGACAGTTGCGACCGTCGATTTGCAAAGTGTAGTCCACCCGATCCATAAGTCTGCTCATAATCAGCCAGCCGTAGCCGCTTTCCTGTTTAGCTTCCGGCATCGGGGGATTGTAAGTATCCATTTCGTAACCTTTACCGTAATCCCAAATTTCTAAACCAATATCCCTATTTTTTAAATTCAAGCGAATTAACACGGGCAAATTGGGTTGATCTTTGTGAGCATGGCGGATCACGTTAGAATAGGCTTCTGCTAACACCAAGCGCAAACGATTCGACTGACGCGGCCAATCGACGTGCTCTCCTAGCTCTACTTCCAAACTGCTCAGCAACCAATTTTCAACAATTGTTAAAAACCGCAAGTCGCTTGGCACATGAAGCTCAGTATTCATAAAAAAATCCCGTAAGTTTGAAAACCCCTGTGTCTTCACACCAGGTATGAAACACGACGCGCCGAATGGATTCGGCCTCAATACTTGTCACTAATCGGGGGATACTAGCCTTTTCTGGTTAAAAATCAGGCATTCGTCATTTGGTATAAGGCAGAAGTTAAGAGTATAGTTGAAAACTTTTGTTATGAGTCTAAAGCCCACTAACAATTGATAATTATACCGAGACTGCAAGCAGCGAGGTATAAAAAATCTGTGTTTCAATCCTTGGCTTTTAAGAAGCGTTGGTTTTTTCTGACGAATGCCTTCTACCTTAACCCTTGACAGGTATTTAATCCCCCAGGAAAGCGATTCAGGAAACTAGCTGCGCCATCGCCGGCTAGGTTTTTTACTGTGGTTTTTGACTGTTGACGATAACGCCGTCCTTTGCAGGACTACTCTATGGGCCCTCAACAAGCAGGGCTTAAGTTTTTTCGGCGCTCACCCCCGACTATGCGTCGGGAGTCGCTGACAGATTCAAAGAACCTCCAGAGAGAGTATGGTTTGGTCGTCTTCCTGAACGGGATTGTCGGCTCGGATGTAAGCCAACAAATTGTCCAAGTTGAAAGAACCAGGTTCCTGAATCAAGAGTTGCCAAAGCCCTTCTTGTTGTAGCATAGAACGGGTTGGTACACCCCCTGCGACCGCTTCAGTCGTCACGCTAGCTTCAGTAATTCCGTCACTCGTCAGCAGAAATACATCTCCTGACTTTAATTCGATCGTACCTGCTTTGCCTCTCCAAACTGGTAGTATCCCCAAGGGAATGCCACGAGCTTTCAGGAAATTCGGCTCGGCTGGCGTTTCACCGCTAGCGGCTTGAGCTTTCACCTCCGAGTGAGACCAAACAATCGGGTAAATGTGACCGGCATTAGCAAATGCCAGGTGTCCGGTTGACGGAGTGTAACGAGCTACAACCATTGTAATAAAATGGTTGTTGCCGATCAGGTCGTCAGACATACTGCTATTCATATTGTGCATAACTCGATCGGGCTCTGGAGAAACTTCTTGGGAAAGTTCCCGACGCATCACCGAAATCGCGCTCGCCATAAATAGAGCAGCCGGAACTCCCTTACCCGAAACATCTCCCACCGCTATCCAAATATCCCCTTGGGAGTGGACGTAGACTTCAAAAAAGTCCCCACCCACTTCCCGCGCGGGATAACAGCAAGCTTGCACCCTGACAGTTTCAAAATCCGGCCAACTTTGGCGCAACAAGTTTGTTTGGATTTGGCGAGCCACTTCCAACTCGTTTTGCATCTGCTTGGCTAAATCCAGAGTGCGCTGATATAGCTTAGCTTGAGACAGGGCGAGAGCAGCTTGAGCTGCTACACCTTCTATTAACTCTATCTCTTCTGCTGACCAAGGGTTAGTGCCGCCAATCTGGGACAAAGCCAGTACCGCCAGCAATTCTTGCTGGTAAGTCAGGGGCACGGCAATCTCAACCGAGTTCCCCTGCCCCCCACTGTTGGAGTTCACTTGAGTTTGGCGGGTGGCTACAGCTTGAACCAGCAAATTTTCATCAAAAGAAAAGCTACTGGCTTCAGAGGTTTGGGCTTGGTAGGGGAAGGTACTCGGCAATAGTCGATCGGTCTCTACCGGCCGCAGCATACAATAGTTGGCCTCAAAAGTTTGACCTACGGTTTGAACAATAGTTTGTACCATACTAGAGTAATCTAGCGACCCGCGAATCACGCTCATTACCTCATTGAACAGAGATTCCTTGCGTAAAGCGCGGCGCAATGCAACGCTGCGCTGCTTGTAGTATTTGTAAGTTTCTGAGGCTTGATTGATCACCAATTTGAGTTCTTCTGGATTCCACGGTTTGGTGATGTATTTGAAAACTTGACCTGAGTTGATGGCCTCAACCAAATCTTCAACATCGGTGTATCCCGTTAGCAGAATCCGAATCGTATCGGGAAATCGCTCGACTGTTTTCCCCAAAAACTCGGTGCCATTCATTTCTGGCATTCGCTGGTCAGATATAATCACCGCCATCTCGCCCTGTTCGTCTAGAACTTCCAGGGCGCTGAGGGCGCTATCTGCTTTGTAAACCTGAAAGTCGCGTCGAAACGTCCGGTACAATAAATCCAAGTTGTCGGGTTCGTCATCGACTACCATCAGTTTCAGCTTGCTTCCATCTCCCCGACTCATCTTTCTTCCCCCTTGAAAACCCCCACCATAGCTGTATTCAGCAAGGTGGCGGGAGGAAAAGGAGGGCTGGATATATGCAACATATCAGTTACGTCAAGTTGAGTTAAAGAAACCCGTTTTACCTCAAGGTGAGCATTCCTTTCGCACCATCTGTTCGCACAGATGAGAGGCTTTCGATACTGTAACCCGCCTCGGTAGGCCGCTTCAATAGGGAAAATTCCCGAGTCAGCTTTAACGCTGTGATACGAGCAATGACCTTGTTAGCAGTCGGTACTTTTCTAAACACACCAGCATTCAAAACGGCTAATTAATGCTCTGATTGCAGAGTTCTTAACTAGCTGGGCACTGTCCTCGGTGTGAATTTTAACACTTACTACTAACGCAAGTATTGCTACCTAAGTCTGGTCAACACCGGCTGTATTTCAAGCCCCACTGTACCCGGAGGGTTAGTGGTGGGTTGTTGGCGCTATTCCCTACATCTTTGCCGCATCGTACTTGATTGCAGGATGCAAGTCCTCTTAATCTCTGAACTTTTTGCAGCAAGCATATTACTACTGCCGAATCAAGCTAATCTTTCTGCCAGTCTGAGCTTAGCAGAACGAGAGCGGGGATTTCTAGCGACTTCTTCGGATTGTGGCACGATCGGCTTTTTTGTCAGTACCTGCAAATTGGGTGTTCCTCTGAGTTGGTGCTTGACTGGTCGGTCTTCGAGACTGTGAAAGGTAATGATTCCGATTCTCCCACCGGGTTTTAACCACCGTGGGGCAAGGTTTAGGAAAGTTTCTAAAGAAGCGAGTTCGGAGTTGACGGCTATCCTTAAAGCTTGGAAAGTACGGGTGGCCGGATGGATTCTGCCGTTGCGCTGCTTGGGGGGGAAGCTGGAGGCGATCGCCCCTGCAAGTTCTGTTGTAGTTTGAAAAGGACGGCTTTGCACAATCCGCCTCGCGATGCGCCGCGACAGTCGCTCCTCGCCGTACTTGTAAATAATATCTGCTAGTTTAACTTCTTCCCAGTGGTTGATAATCTCTTCTGCCGTCAAAGATTGCTGCTGGTTCATACGCATATCTAGTTGAGCTGGGTGGCGAAAACTAAATCCCCGTTCCGGTGTATCGAACTGAGCAGAGCTGACGCCCAAGTCTGCTATGATACCATCAAATTCGGCCTCTGGGGACTGATATTCAGCAAAGTTGCCGTGCCAAAACTCAACGGGCGAGTTGGCAAATCGGGCTTGGCAAAAACGGATGGCTTGTTCATCGCGGTCGATCGCCACCACTGTAACATCTGGCGCCGCCGCTAAAATCAAACTCGTGTGTCCGCCGCCCCCAAGCGTCGCGTCCAAATAGCGGCCGCCTGGACGCACAGCCAAACCCGCAATTAATTCTTGACCCAAAACTGGAACGTGATAGGTGTCAATACTGACATCCGATCCAAGGGTCTCCTTCTCAGAGAGCTCGATATCCTTCATAATCATAAAAGCCAAACAAAAATCAACAATAGCTAGTAATCATTAATTCATTTAATTATGTCAAGAATTGAGACTAGAACCGAACCGATGGTGCTCAACATGGGCCCGCACCACCCTTCCATGCACGGGGTACTCCGGCTAATCGTCACCCTGGACGGGGAAGATGTGGTGGACTGCGAGCCTGTTTTGGGCTATCTGCACCGGGGGATGGAAAAAATCGCCGAAAATCGCACCAACGTGATGTACGTGCCCTACGTGAGCCGCTGGGACTACGCTGCGGGGATGTTTAACGAAGCGGTGACAGTGAATGCACCGGAAAAGTTGGCAAATATTGCTGTCCCCAAACGGGCTAGTTATATTCGGGTAATCATGCTGGAGTTGAACCGGATTGCTAACCACTTGATGTGGGTAGGGCCGTTTTTGGCGGACGTGGGCGCGCAAACTCCTTTTTTCTATACTATGCGCGATCGCGAACCAATTCTCGACTTGTGGGAAGCAGCGACCGGTTATCGCATGGTGAATAATAACTATTTCCGCATCGGCGGAGTCGCCGCCGATTTGCCTTATGGTTGGGTAGATAAGTGCCAAGATTTCTGCGATTATTTCGTTCCCAAAATTGACGAGTACGAACGTTTAATTACCAACAATCCAATCTTCCGCCGCCGGATTGAAGGCTTGGGTACGATTTCCCGCAACGAAGCGATTAACTGGGGACTTTCGGGCCCCATGTTGCGCGGTTCCGGCGTAAATTGGGATTTGCGGAAAGTTGACCATTACGAATGTTATGACGACTTCGACTGGGAAGTTTGTACCGAAGCTGCTGGCGATTGTTTAGCCCGGTATTTAGTACGGATTCGGGAGATGCGCGAGTCGGTTAAGATTATCAATCAAGCCTTAAAAGGACTCCCCGGCGGCCCTTACGAGAATTTGGAAGCGAAGCGCTTAGAAAGCGGGCCAAAATCTGAATGGAATGGTTTTGACTATCAGTTTATTGGCAAAAAAGTGGCGCCGACTTTTAAGATTCCCAAGGGCGAACATTATGTCCGCGTTGAAAGCGGCAAGGGTGAGCTGGGGATTTATATTATCGGGGATGATACTGTGTTTCCTTGGCGCTGGAAGATTCGGGCTGCGGATTTTAATAATTTGCAGATTTTGCCTCACATTGTGCGCGGCGTGAAGATTGCCGATTTGGTGGCAATTTTGGGGAGTATCGACATTATTATGGGCTCGGTTGACAGGTAGATCCGCTGTTAGCAGTAAGGGCTTTAGTTATTAAACGAGTATGACTAAAGCCCTGACTGTTAATAATGATAGAGTAACATTTAAAGAACAAAGAGGTTGCAGAATGAATGTCAGCAAGCAAGAGTTCTACGTCATTATTGAACGAGATGAAGATGGCTATTATGTCGGGGAAGTCCCACAGCTAAAAGCCTGTTATAGCCAAGGTGAGACTATTGATGAGTTGATTGCGAATATTAAAGAAGTTATTGCACTTTGTTTAGAAGAAGAGGGTAATGAAAAATTACCTGAATTTGTAGGTATTCAAAGGGTGATGATTTAATGCCAAAACTACCAGCTTTAATAGGAAATACAGTTATTAGCGCCTTAGAAAATGCAGGCTTTCAGACGATTAGACAAAAGGGCAGTCATGTGCGAATGATCCATGCAGATGGACGGGTAGTAACGATTCCTGTCCATGCTGGCAAAACCATAGGTAGAGGTTTACTCCGCAAGATACTGCGGGATGCAGAACTCACAAGGGAAGAGTTTATAGCACTACTCGAATGATTTTGTTCAGCTTGATTAAGTGCCTCATAAAAATTATGACATCCCAGCAACCAGATATCAATGACAGCAACCCGGATCTCTGCGCTTTAATCGGCGAAAGAATTGCCGCAACTCCCCAGCAGCGTATTACTTTTGCTGAATATATGGATTTGGCATTATATCATCCGCAGCACGGTTATTACAATAGCGATCGCCCGTCGATCGGCAAACAAGGCGATTTTATCACGTCGTCTCATTGGGGTGCTGATTTTTCGGAGGTTTTGGCGGATCAGTTTGTAGAAATGTGGGAATTTCTCGTTAGCGGAGCCCTCGAAGAGGATCGCCCTTTCAATTTCGCGATCGTAGAAATGGGCGCTGGGCGGGGAAATTTTGCCGAAAATGTGCTGCAATATCTGCAACGGCAACATCCCGATTTCTTTCATATTTTAGAATACATTATTATTGAAGTTTCCCCTGGGCTCCAAGCGGAACAGCGGCAAACTTTAGCCGATATTAAGTGTGTTAAGTGGTGTAATTGGGATGAGATAGTTAATAATTCAATAGTCGGTTGTTTTTTTTCTAACGAGTTAGTGGATGCTTTGCCAGTGCATCAATTCATTCTGGAAGAAGGGCAAGTTAGGGAGATTTATGTTGCCGCAGAAACCCCAAAAAATGAACAAGAAGAGATAAAATTTGTTGAAGTAGTTGGCGAAGTTTCCACCCCTAAAATTGCCGAATATTTGGATTTGGTGGGCATCGATTTGTCGGCGAGTGCTTATGGCGATGGTTATCGCAGTGAGGTGAATTTGGCTGCTTTGGACTGGATGAGTACAGTTGCTAAAAAGTTGCAGCGGGGATATTTGTTAACTATTGATTACGGCCATCCGGCGCACCGCTATTACAATCCGAGGCGCAGGGAGGGGACGCTACAGTGTTATTATCGCCACCGATATCACAGCAATCCTTATATTAATGTGGGGCGGCAGGATTTAACGGCTCATGTTAATTTTACGGCGTTGGAAAGGCAGGGGGAATTGTGCGGTTTGGATGTGGTAGGGTTTACTCAGCAGGCTTTGTTTTTGATGGCGTTGGGTTTGGGCGATCGTATTGCTTCTCTATCAACAAATCATGCGGAAGTATTGGATGTGGCAACGTTTTTGCGGCGACGGGAGGCTTTGCATCAGTTGATCGATCCGATGGGTTTGGGCGGTTTTGGGGTTTTGGTGCAGTCGAAGGGGTTGAGGGAGGAGGAAAAGGGGAGAATATTGAAGGGTTTGATGGTGCCTGATTGATTATTTTAGATTGATTATTAACTAATTAAGCTGTTTTTTAACCGCACGAGCGATTAAAGGCGCTTTCTTTTCTAACCCTTCTAAATTAAGTTCCTTCTCTAGATACATCCGATACCACTCCTGACGTTGTTCTATAACCCATTCACTATTCTGAATCTGTAACTTTTTGAGGGTAAATTCGGCTCGGTCGCGCTGGTGGGAAGGAATCGCATCAGTCAAAATCAACTGACAAGAAGGTAGGATAATCTCAAACCAATTATCTTCTACTTCAAACGGATCGAGAATTTGTCTATCGTAAGTTCCTTTGCAACTATTTACCCGTTGCAAAGCATAGCGATAGTTTTTCCAGTCATAAATCAAATGCCGATTTTCGGCTTTACTTTTACTCAAATAATGATCTACAGTACCCATCCGACTCGGTATGTACATAACTGAATAGCCACAAAGATTTTGGAAGTCTTTAGCTAATTGAGGTTTGAAGGTAGACCAAAAATCTTTTGGTTCTTTACCAGGATTTTTAACTAACCAATTATTGCCGGCTTGTCGCACTTGTTGCTCAAAATCCGGTGGTTCCGGTGGCGGAGTAAATCGCATCATCTTTACTCTACCTCGGTGCTCACAATCCATCGCGGCCAGAAGCGATCGTGTTCTGGTAAAACTCGCAGGAGTTCCTGATGAATTTGATCCTTAGTTCTGAGGTATTCAGGAAAAGTTTCCATGCTTTCTCCTCGCATGAAGGTATACGCAGCCTCAATCGCTATTTCTGCTTCGCGGGAACGAGCCTGTTTTAACCCAAAAATATCTGAAGTTAGCCAGCCAACAGCATCGCCATGTTTTGTCCAAGGAACTTCATTAAGAGTTACATCTTTACCTTGTAACTCAAACAAAAATAACTTATCTTGCTCCTCATCAAATTCAGGCTCGATTGAGGCAAGTAGCAGCGGAGAATGAGTTGTAGCTATTAGCTGAAGTTTCATTTCATTTTCGAGGTTTGTTGCTACTTCTAAGATAGCTGGCAAGATTGATCGTTGCCACTGTGGATGTAAATGAGCTTCAACTTCATCGATTAAAAGAATTATCTTATCCAGAGGTTCTTGTTGCCGCAACTTAGAAGCCATTGTGTGTTCATACCAAGTCCATACTAACAAATAAGCTAATCCTAAAATTCGCTTGATGCCCGCTGATGCGTATATAATCGGAACATTGCCATAGGGAAAATTTAAGGTAGGAATCTCACGCACATCCTCAACAGAAACCCTGATTGGTTCTCCCGGTTCCATCCATTCATCAGCATCGGGAGAAAGTTGTTTAATGACGCGAGATAATAGTTGGAATTGAGATCGGTCTGGTTGACGTTGCCAGTTCACCCAATCATGAATTAGACCATTACAGATAAATTTTCCTTCGGAATTAATCAATCCATTCCAAAGACTATCATAATTGAAGTGATAAGCTGCTAAGCGATTACGGGCAGGATCTAAGACTGAAAATCCATCAACACGGACGTAAATAATTAACCCTTTGAAACTAGAATACTTGCCACTGTCTAACCACTTTTGTTCGGAAAAACTAAACAGACTTCGATATTTATCGGATTTTTTTTGATTGCTTAAACGAGAAGTGATTTCCGGGGAATTGCCCTGTCCCTGCTGTGGCCAAGCTGGACTATCCGCCCATTTTCCAGTTAGTACCCACCAAGCAACATCAAGCAAAAAAGTTTTCCCCAAACCATTGTCGCCAGTAAATAAATTAATGCGATCGGCAAATTCTACATCGAACTGGGGGGCGGTTCCGACTTGTTTTAGATGAAGTTCTTTCAGCATTTTGAATATTCACTCTATCAGCTACATAATTAGCTCAATATTTAGAAATATTGTACTATAAACTACTTGCTGATTATAAAATATTTTCACTTGGTTCTAATTCAGCCCATTTTAATCGTTCTTGAATTGACATCCCCTGCAACTTTTTACTCATTTCATATAAATCCACTTTCGGATAATCCCCCTTAAATAGCGGAATTAAAGACTCAACAACAGCAGCGATTCCCTGCGGTGGCACTGCATTTCCAATCTGCCGCCGCACTTCAGTCGTAGAACCTTCAAAAACAAAATCATCGGGAAATGTTTGCAATCTTGCCCTTTCACGATTTGTCAAAGAACGCGGTTCTAAATAATGATAACCCCAAGTTCCGCCACCTCCACCAGCAATGATTGTCGATGATGGTTTATCTGGATGAATTCGCCGATAAACGTGACTGATCATGCCTTTGACATAGTATGGACTATCCTTGGGAATATCAGAGAAATTGCCTCCCGGTTTAATTCGATTTAAAATTTCAACGGTGCGGGCTTGAATTTTATGATGTTGGTTATTGTCAAGAACTGCTTCCACATTTTTGAGTGCTTCGCCCGCTGTTCGATAAGGATTTTTGCGATTTTGACCGTATTCTGGCTGAGGATGCACAAAGTTAAATCCTGTATCCATCCGAATGCCAACTAATAACACTCTTTGCCGAACTTGCGGAACTCCGTAATCCGCAAAGTTGTAGAGTTTAGGTTTAACTAAGTAGCCCGGAGCTATACTTTCAAAGTCCGAAATTATTTGTTTTATTGCTTGATAATTATTTGCACTTAATAAGCCTTTGACATTTTCTGCTACAAAAGCTTTGGGCTTTTTTTTGTTGACAAAATCGAGAAAGTATGTATATAAATTGCCTCTGGTTCCTTCAAGTCCGGGGCGCTTCCAAATTAGGGAGAAATCTTGACAGGGAAACCCTCCTATACATATTTCAGCTTCGGGAACTTGTGCAATGTCTATATTTTCTATGCTGTCGTTGATGATGACATCAGCAATGTTTCTGCTGAATGTTTTGCAGGCGTATTGATTGGAGTCGATCGCCCAAACTACCTCAAATCCGGCTTGATGGAATGGCAAATCCATGCCGCCACAACCAGAAAATAAGGATATGAGTCGCGGTTTTTTTGTCCAGGCGATCGGCTGGAGACGTTCTATTAACATAGGAGTACAAAGTTAGCCAAGGGCGGGCTGGATGCCCCCACCACAAGAGTGTCATCATACCAAAACACGATCGAACTCGACTCATCAATTGATATTTCACTCTTCATCATCTAACTCGATCCCCGCTTGACGCAGTTTTTCGGCCAATTTTTCCGCGCGGAGTCTTTCGCGATCGGCCCGTTGGCGTTCTTGTTCTACTCGTTCTTCCGACCAAAGCAACAATTCGCCTTCAGGATTCCACCACCTCAACCAACAGCCTGTCCTTCCTTCGTGCGTTCCTTCCCAAATACCTAAAAATAGGTTTAATCCCGGTATCCAATAACGTCCGTTTTCATCAGGTTTTTGCAAGTTGTAGTGCTCTGATTCTAAAGCGTAAACTTCTAAATGAGCTGTTTTGGCTCGGAATATGACGTATCGGGGAACTTTGATTACTTGCTCGTAAAAATACCACTTTCCCACCCGCGAGGTAAATTCAACCGAGTATTCTTCTCCATAGGTTTCTGAAAGAAATTCCATCACGATTTGGGGGATGGTTCCTTCTGTGTGTGGCGTGTAACTGCGGCGGACTTCCGAGACATTTTTTGGATTGACGGGTTTCACGTACATCCAATCTGGTGCTTTGCAGATAATACGCTGTTCGTCGCTGCTTGAACCTGGGAAACTTATGCCGGCACACAAGGCAAAGTTGGAAACAATTAAGGCATCCTGCATTAATTCAGGAAATCCTGTTAGCGGCTGGCGCAAAGCGGCAGCCAACAATGGTTGGCTTTCGTCTTCTACGGGGTCGTCTGGTAGCTGGAAATCTTCTGGTAGTAGCGGCCAGGTGATTGTGAGTTTTGTTTCTGGGTTTTTAGTTGCTACAGACATAGTTTATCAGAGGTTAAATGTTTTAATGCTTAAATTATATCTCTTGGTTTTTGGGATTAATGTTAATGGCTTAATGACGAGGCAGAGCCTCTGGATATGCGTTACCGGGCAGAGTCAATTAGTAACGACTTAAGCCGACAGTCCGCCAGGGGTTGAAACCCCTGGCTAATAGCGAAAGTCCTCTGAAGAGGACTGAGAAGAAAACTGTTAAAATAATTAGTCCTCTTCAGAGGACTTTAGCTTTGAGGCAGGGAATTCATTCCCTGCCGGACTTAATATGCAGCTATGATCTTCTGCTGTAGCTCGTTTGTCATTGCTAGTAGTTCCGATTGGGCGATCGCACTTTGTTCGCCACTCGCCAACCACTTCAACTGTACCGTCTCGTTTTCAGCTTCCGCATCTCCCAAAACTAAACACGCAACCGCACCGCTTCTGTCGGCTCTTTTAAACTGTTTCCCGAAAGCACTAGCGCTCAAATCTATCTCTACACTAAACCCGGCACTTCGCAATTTTTGAGCTAACAATACCGATTGCTGTTCTGCTTTTTCGCCCCTGGATACCAAATAAAAATCCAACTTGGGCGCGGGCAAAGGTTGCAACTTTTGCAGCAGAATAATCAACCTTTCGATACCCATTGCCCAACCGACTGCAGGCGTATCTGGGCCACCCAATTCTTTTACTAAACCGTCGTAGCGGCCGCCTCCGCAAACTGTGGCTTGCGCTCCCAAATCGTCGGAGATAATTTCAAATGCGGTGTAGGTATAGTAATCTAAACCGCGCACTAATCGGGGATTTAACTGATAACTAATTCCTAAATTTGTGAGCATCTGCTGCACTTGCTCGAAGTGATCTCGCGATTCCTCTCCCAAATATTCTAAAATGCTAGGCGCACCAGCTACAATTTCTTGAGTCCGCTGATTTTTGCTGTCCAATATCCGCAGCGGATTGCGAGTCAAGCGGTCTTGAGAATCGGCGTCTAATTCGTCTTTGTGCGGTGTAAAATAATCTATTAATGCTTGCCGATAATTTTGTCTGTCTTGCTTATTTCCGACGGAATTAATATCGAGACGCAAATTTTTTAAACCGAGAGTTTGCAGGATATCACAGGCGATCGCAATTACTTCGACATCCGCACGAGGATTCGCACTCCCCAAGACTTCCACGCCAATTTGATTGAACTGCCGCTGTCTTCCCTCTTGCGCGCGTTCGTAGCGAAACATCGGCCCAGCATACCACAGACGCTGCACGTCTCCCGCTGCGTACAAACTGTTTTGAATAAAAGCTCGCACTACTCCGGCGGTGCCTTCTGGGCGCAAAGTAGTCGATCGATCGCCCTTATCTTTAAAAGTGTACATTTCTTTGCCTACAACATCGGTAGCTTCGCCGATGCCGCGTTCAAATAAAGATGTCTGTTCAAATATCGGCGTCCGAATTTCCCGATAAGCCGCTTTTTTCAAAATTGTTCTAGCCACTTCTTCGACATTTTGCCAATATCGAATTTCATCGGGCAAAATATCTCGCGTTCCCGTTAAAGTTTTAATTGCACTCATTTTGTTAGTCAGTAGTCAGTAGTCAGTAGTCAGTAGTCAGTAGTCATTAGTCATTAGTCCGCAGTCATTAATCATTAGTCAGTAGTTATTAGTTAACAGTCAACAGTCAACAGCTAACAATTCCCAATAACTAAGGACTTAATAATTCCCAGGCTCCGTAACGATCGCCATAATAAGCCAAAATGCGATCGACCCGCTCGCGACCTGCCAAATCGAACGCTTCAGGATACTGTATCCACAAACCCCCAATTTGGCTGTCGCTGTAATCAAACCGCTGCGACTGCTGCGGGATTAAACCGGTTTGCACCCCTTCAACTTGACGCAAATGGGTCGCCACTTCGCGATACACCGCCAGCGGCAATCCAGGGGATTGAATGTGATAGCGGAGTTGTTTTTCTTGTGCCGTTTGCATCATTTCTTTGCCTGTACCCAACCAGAAACCCTACTTAAGATACTTCTTTATCGATCGGTCGCGGTAGAGGACAGCAGTTAATATTGTCCAAACATACCTTTCCCCACTGCAACGCCCAGCGTACAAGGGTAACTCGATTGTCAGCGCGCGTCTTGTTCAAGATATTGCTAATGTGGTTGTCAACTGTACGCTTGCTAATCTCTAACTTTTCGGCAATTTTCTCATTAGTCAATCCCGCCGCTACTAACTCTACCACTTGCAATTCTCTGTCCGACAGGGTGACAGGGGTTCCAGAGACAATCCCACTCATAAATTTTTCCTATGTCTGCATATTTACCTATCTACAATTCTAGAGGATGAGGGATGAAGTATGAAGAGAAAATTAAATTTGCTGTGCTACTCTTTCGGGGCCGAAGCACCAACTCGCTTGCAGAATCGCAAAAAGTGCAAACTCAGCGCCGACACAGCATGACCCGCACCGACTTGCACTGCTGGCACCGGAGGGCGGCGGGTGAGCCCTTTACCTGCGCGCATCTGGCATCCGGGCCAAACCCGCAGGTGTTTTCAGGTAAAACAACTGATACGCCCGCACTGCACTTGTGCGTTGAGCGAGTAACTGCCAGTATCAATAAGTCTGATATTATCGAAAAATTGGGTCTAAAACCTCCCCCTTCTAGGGGGACTTTACTTTTGTTTCACTTTAGCTTACCATAGCAAATATAGTTTGGTAAGTGCAATGTTAAAAGCCTGCAAGTACAGAATCTATCCGACTCAAGAGCAATCTATATTGCTTGGTAAGTCGTTTGGATGTGTACGGTGGTTTTACAATTTTGCGCTTAACCTAACCAGTGAAACTTACAAAGCAACAGGTAAGGGTTTAAGTCGAAACGACATCATTAATTTGTTACCTTCGCTAAAAAAAGAATATGAATGGTTAACAGAACCACCTTCACAATGTTTACAGCAAGTAGCATTGGATTTGTCTAGTGGTTTTTTGAACTTTTTTGAGAAACGGGCTAAATACCCAAATTTTAAGAAAAAGGGACAAAAGCAATCTATCCGATTTCCACAAGGAATTAAATTAGATGGCGACTATCTCACGTTGCCTAAACTAGGTAAGGTTTACTGCAAAGTATCTCGATTGCTCGAAGGGAAGTTAAAATCTGTTACCGTATCGCTAAATCCATCAGGTGAATACTACGCCGCTTGTCTCTACGATGATGGTAAAGATAAGCCTGTTTCATCATCAGAGGGAAAAGCTATTGGTATAGACATGGGGATAAATTATTATGCAATTACGTCCGACGGGACTAAGCATGGCAACCCCAAATATTACCGTAAATATGAAGTTAAATTAGCCAAGAGACAAAAGCAACTTAGTCGCAAACAAAAAGGGTCTAGCAATCGTAAAAAAGCACGGATTAAAGTTGCTAAAGTGCCTTCAAAAATCACCAGATGTCGTGAAGATTTTCTCCAAAAAGTAAGTCGTAAATTAGTTGACGAAAACCAAGTCATAATTGTAGAAAATCTGGCAGTTAGAAACATGGTAAAAAATTCCAAACTAGCTAAATCAATCAGTGATGCTGGATGGGGTAAATTTTGCACCATGTTGAAGTATAAGTCAGAGTGGGAGGGAAGAATCTATATCGAAATCGATAGATTTTTCCCCAGTTCCAAAACTTGTAGTAACTGTTTACATCAACTAGATAACCTGAGTTTAGATATTCGTAGCTGGCAATGTCCCAAATGTCAAACGGTACATGACAGAGACATTAACGCCGCCATGAATATCCGCGATGAAGGTTTACGACTTTTGGCGGGAGGGCATCTCGCTAACGCTTCCAGACGACGTGTAAGACCATCTAAAGGCACTGCTTTTAGAGGCAACGTTGGATGAAGGAAGAATCTCGGCCGTTTTACGGCGGGGAGTTGTCAAAGGAGCAGCCATTAAAAAATAGCTTGCAATTTTTCTGAGATGGGTTAAAAATAATTATTGGCCTGTCTACTGCTGGTCTAAAATCTAAAATGTAAAATCTAAAATTGATATGACTTATCCTCGCGTTCTGTGTCTGGGTGAAGTTTTATTTGATTGTTTAGCAGACAAACCAGGAGTATCTCTCGAAGAGGTAGAATCTTGGACGGCATATCCCGGCGGTGCTCCTGCTAATGTTGCCTGTGCTTTGGCTAAATTGGGGACGGCGGCGGGATTTATCGGTGCTGTAGGTGGGGATGAATTGGGGAATTCTCTAGTGCAGGTATTGCAAGAAATAGGGGTTGATACCGCTGGAGTGCAGCGACATCCAAGTGCGCCGACGCGGCAAGTTTATGTCTTGCGGAATGAAGCGGGCGATCGATCTTTTGCCGGTTTTGGCGAATTTGATACTGCGGATTTTGCAGACACCCGCCTCCTTGCTGCACAACTACCCGAAGTGCTGTTTGAAAATGCCGAATATTTAGTGCTAGGCACTTTAGAATTAGCTTACCCTGAAAGTCGAGAGGCGATCGTCCGAGCGATCGAACTAGCAGAACAGTACGACGTTAAAATTATACTTGACATCAATTGGCGTCCCGTGTTTTGGCCAAATCCAGACGAAGCAAAAGCGCCCATTAGAAAAATATTAAAAAAAGTGGATTTTGTCAAGCTATCCGAGGAAGAAGCCGAATGGTTGTTTGACACTACCGATCCTGGAGCTATTACCTACCGTCTCGATTCCGTAGAAGGCGTTTTGGTTACTGCAGGCGAGAAAGGTTGCGCCTATTGTATCTCGGAAAATGAAGGAAAAATCCCCGCATTTACAGTAGATGTTGAGGATACAACAGGTGCCGGCGACGGTTTTCTGGCTGGTTTTGTCAGCCAATTATGCAAGGTGGGAATTAAGAGTTTAGCCACTCCAGAAATAACCAAAAAAGTTGTAACTTATGCGAGTGCGGTAGGTTCGATGACAGCGATGAAACCGGGTGCAATTGCGGCTCAACCAACCGCCGCTGAAGTAGAAGCTTTCTTGTATTTGTACAAAAATTAGCAGGCGAAACCTCTCTCCCGGAAACGGAGAGGGGGCTAAATTTGGTTCAGAAACTCGGTTGCTAGGAAAAAAATAACTGTTAAGCTGTTGGGCATTTAAAAGAGGATAGTAGGGTGCGGAGCGTACATAAGTATTTCCCATATCCCGCCAGTGTTCTAGCTGACGCACCCTACCTCTATCGTTATTGGTTTAAATGTGTAACAGCTTATACTAAATCCGAGTTAAAAACCCTCGCTAAGACTCGCCGTTTGAAATAGCTACTATACAAACTCTCGCCCTAGTTAAGAGGGAGTAAGAAATAAACTGGTATTTAAGCCCGATTTAGTATTATATAGCAATCCTCGCATCAGTTGTAAAAATATGTAGGGGTAGTGCTACCCCTACTCCCCGTGCCTACCCCCCACGGATCGGGGCAACCGGGCGTGGGTTTTGCCCCTACAACAATTACACAATTCATTTAGAATCGCTATAGCAATCCTAAATCATTCTCATAATTATTGTAGGGGCAATCCCCCCGTGGTTGCCCTATAGATAGGGGGTAGGCACGGGGGCACTACCCCTACAAATTTATCTGAATCATTTAGAATCGCTATAGGTTTTATTGTGGGCAATTAACCACACATCATATCATGTCCGGTCGATTACCCTGATTCCTGTAGGGGCGGGTTCACCAATAATATTTGCCAAAAACACACAATCTCAAAAACCCGCCCCGGCAATTGTATTATGGGCGATCGATCGGACATGATATAATTTGGCGCACGATTAACTCTAGTGGCTGCGAAGCATCTATGATAATTGCATCTTGTGGTTCTTCGAGACTGTCTAACTGACTTAAAAGCAAGTCTGCTTTCATGTAGTGGTTTTCGCGAGTTTTTAACCTTGTGGCTAATAGCTGAAAAGAACATTTTAGATAAACTATCTTCATGCGCTTTGGGTCTCGGTAGAGCAGTTCGCGGTAAGATGTTTTTAAAGCAGAACAAGCCAAAACTACATTTTTATTTTCTAACAGCCACCTGTCTATTGCAGCTTGCAATTGTAATAGCCAAGGAAGGCGATCCGCATCTTCTAAAGGAATGCCCCGACTCATTTTATCGATATTAGCTGATGGGTGAAAATCGTCGGCATCGCTGAAATCCCA
Organism: Microcoleus sp. B7-D4; assembly: GCF_036705125.1. Lineage (NCBI taxonomy): Bacteria > Bacillati > Cyanobacteriota > Cyanophyceae > Oscillatoriales > Microcoleaceae > Microcoleus > Microcoleus sp. B7-D4. The sequence goes on along the minus strand of NZ_JAUBTT010000016.1, from coordinate 56,208 downwards.
ATTGAGAGATTGCGCCAGCAACTTGCCAACAGTAGTTTTGCCGGAACCGGAGACTCCCATCACGATCGTAATCATGGCACTTATTTACCGAATACTTGGAACTTTATCGAGTTGTGCGATCGAGAAACCGGGTTTCTTAAGTGGCCCGATGAATCATACAATTATAAACAATTTAACAAACCCAGCCTATTTCTAATTCTAGATCAAGTTTCTTATAGAGTGGGTCTAATGAATTCCGAATAATTAACTTGACTTCTTCCCTAATTATGCGATCGTAATTTTACTGATAGTTGCTGATTATCCGATCGCACTTGCAGCTAAAACATCACTGCTAATCGGCTGGTACATCGGGCCTTGGAAGGGGCGAAACCCTTGCTGGGAATCGGCAGTCATCTTGCACAGCAAGCGGAACTGTAGCGGCGCTGGGGGTTGATTGAGGCGATCGACTTCTAGGCGAACCAATTCTGGATGCTGCGAAATAATTTCAAAAATATCATCCACAAGATAGCGCTGACAATAGCCGACAATCCAGTGATCTTTAGTACACAGAAGCAGACGGGAAGCGCGCGGATTTTGAAATTCGTGGGCTAAATACAAAAGTTCGCCCACTTGAAGCCGATTAATCCGTTCAATTGCCGACTTTGAAAGGTATCGCAGTCCATCTGCAAAAAAATGGATACAGTAACGTCCATTTTCATCCAGTTCGGGACAAGGGAACACCTCAAATTTATCAGTTGCCCGTTTGCCTCCGCTGCGCGCCAATAAAGCAATTGGGTCATGTTCGTGTTCAGGGATATTCAACCACTGTACAAATTCAGGGTAGTCAGGGCGCGATCGCGCCATCACTCGATTAGAAAACAACGAAAACAGTTTCTGTGAAGTGTAAACATTGTTGAAATCCGGGAAAGATGGCAAAGGCAGAAACCCGCACTTAAGTTTCGCTTCTAGAACACCATTTGTATAATTGAACTGGTATTCTTTACCGTTAAATGTCAATCTACCAATCGGAAACCAAGAACCGCTGCCCGGGCTTTGCCAAGCTAAAAATAGTGTTTTCAAAGCAAATCTCCTGTCAATTCAAGCAGTGCACACCTTACACAAGGATAGGGTTGCGCCCTGCGGCGCACCTTACCGCTATAAGTAGCCTGTCATACAAATTTTTACGTAAGTCCTGTGAATTTATTCTCCTAGTCTATAGGAAATGGCATCAAAATTTAGTATTTTTGGCTTTCTGCCATGAGGACAACAGCACCAATCAACTAAATCAACATTTTTTTCAACCATAAGCTCAAGCTAGAATAATACCACAAATGCGGACAATAACTTAAATTGTGCTTAACATAATTGTAGGGATTATAGTTTAAATGCTGTTCAAAATCATCTTGTTTGCAAACAGGATATCCCCCAAATCGCCGATAGCCAACATCACTTTCTCGACGATGGAGACTAGAAAATGAGACATTTTAAGTCCAAGTTCCTTGACCTCGCAAAGATTGTGTAAATACAAATTTTATCTCTCCAATAAGCTTGGCATAGGTAGTCTAATTAGGAGGTAATTTTAACAAAAAATGGATGTGGTCAGGCAAGACAACTGCCCAATAATTTCAAAAGGTTATTCTGATTTAATCGCCCCTACAGCATTGCGGAGTCGCGAGACATTTTCTGACTCTAAAAATAGCGGTGTGCGATTGTAGGTAACAAGCGTTAGGAAGAAACTTTCACCCGGAAGGTAGTAAAATCGGCGAGAGTTTGGCATTAAGCTGTTGTGCATTTAAATTGTATATTTCGAGTCCCGATCAAAAATCGCCAAATCCTCTCCCCCGATCCCCATCGGACCTTCTCCCTCTCTAATACCATAGGCAATCTAGATGCAACACAGCTTAATATCGTCCTCCTACTTTTTTATACAGCATTTTACACTCATTTTTGCTGGTGCGCCGAACAACACCTTACATTCATCTCGTAGGGTACTCTTCGGCGCACCTTCCAGGGGCCTCCGGGTGCCCCGAAGAGCACCTTATATCAGCTACTTTCTAACACAGGAATTCGCGCGGATCTGTGACATACCCAGTCAGCGCAGAAGCCGCCGCCGTGTAAGGCGAAGCTAGATAAACTTGCGCTTCTTTATTCCCCATCCGGCCGGGGAAATTGCGGTTAGTTGTAGACACGCAAATTTCGGGTTCGTTCATCCGCCCGAAAGTATCTTTCGGGCCGCCCAAACAAGCGGCGCAAGAAGGCGCTGCGGGTTCGATGCAGCCAGCAGCTAAGAAGATTTCCGAAAGCGTTTGACCATCGTATTTTGTGACAAACAAATCTTCGTAAACTTTCTGAGTTGCTGGTACTAAATAAGTCGGAACTTTGACTTGATTTCCTTTCAGAATGCGGGCGGCATTCAGAAAGTCGGAGGTTTTGCCGCCGGTGCAGGAACCGATGTAAACTCGATCGATCTTGACATCGCGGCAGTTGCGGGCTAAGTCGCGGTTGTCGGGAGAGTGCGGTTTGGCGACGACTGGTTCTAATTGGGTGACATCGTAGGTGCGATCGCTATAAAATTTAGCATCCCCATCGCTGTAAAATGAATCGAAGGCTTTATCAGTCCGCGAAGTAACGTAATCAAACGTAGTTTTGTCGGGCGCAACCGTGCCGTTTTTGCCGCCAGCTTCAATCACCATATTGCACAGCGTCATCCGTTCTTCCATCGTCAAACGCTCAACTGTATCGCCCGCAAATTCCATTGTCCGGTAGTTAGCACCGGCCACGCTAATATCACCAATAATCTGCAAAATTAGGTCTTTTGCTAACAAATAATCCGGCAGTTCACCGTTGAACACAAAGCGCATGGTTGCGGGAACTTTGATTAACAGTTTGCCGGTTCCCATGATAAAAGCCGCGTCTGTATTGCCGATACCGGTGGCAAATTGTCCGAAAGCGCCGGCATTGCAGGTGTGGGAATCTGTGCCGAAGAGCACTTCCCCTGGTCTGGTGTGGCCTTCTTGTGCTAGGGCGATGTGGCAAACTCCTTTGTAGTCGGGATTTGCTTTGAAGTCCGATCGATCCGTGATGTCGTAAAAGTATTTTATCCCTTGTTCTTTGGCAAAATCGCGGAGAATATCGACGTTGCGGTTAGCGCGTTCGTCGTTGGTGAAAATGTAGTGGTCAGGAATGAGGACGATTTTGTCAGGGTTCCAGACTTTTGCATTCTCACCGAATTCGCGTTTGAAAACGCCGATGGTGCCGGGCCCGCAGACATCGTGGGTCATCAACACGTCTGTTTCTACCCAAATATTTTCTCCGGGCTCAACTTTAGTGCGGCCTGATGCTTTGGCTAATATTTTTTCGGTCAGAGTCATTCCCATAGTGCGATCGCTCTTTTTTATTAGATGCTACATAGTGTATTGTACGAAATATCGCCTGATGTTGAGAGGAAATTTATTATGAATATGAGCGTCTTCTCCTCAAAGTGGGAGTACGCCTGATTGTGAAGTTATGGTTCATCCGCCAAAAACTTATTTAGTCAAGCGCGAGCGAACTATTAGTTTTAATGAAAGGTCAAGGAAAGTTTATTGCAGTATTAGTAGACTTATAAACTCCCACTTTTTCACTAGGATTAAAGGCTATAAAGATTTAGCTTCGCCAATCCCAAATACCGAACACCTTCCGGTGTCACGTCAAACCGACAAGGCAAAACCTCTACACCTTCACTTATAGCCTGTCTGAACAATTCTCCGTAAAGGCGATCGGCACTATCCCCCGGAGCAAAATCCGTACAATCTCCGCGATTAATAAAATACAGCATTACAGCCCTCGAACCCTGCCGCACCACTTCCATTAATTCCCGCAAATGTTTCTGTCCCCTCTCCGTCACTGTATCGGGAAATAAAGCCAACTGCTCTTTTACCCAAGTTGTATTTTTCACTTCCAGAAAAATCGGTTTTTCCTCACCAGTTAGCCAAAAATCCACTCGACTTTTTTTATCAGTGCCGTAAACAACCTCCGGTTGAATTACACTGTAATTGCCCAACTCTGGAAACAATTTCAATTCCAAAGCTAATTTAACTACTCGATTTGGCAGCCCAGTATTAACTCCCACCCAAGTTGGCACAGTGTCGCAAACTTTAATTAATTCCCAAGTATAAGCTAACTTGCGTTTAGGATTGTCGCTGGGAGATACTAGCACTGGATTGCCGGGAATCAAAACACCTGTCATCGGGCCCGTATTCGGACAGTGCGCGGTGATGATTTCTCCCGAATCTAGTTCTATTTCGGCAAAAAATCGCTTGTAACGTTTGATGAGAATTCCGGGTAAAAGAGGAGGATATTTGTAAATTAAGTCTGTCATTCGATTTGAGGTTTTAGATTTTAGATTTTAGAGTGAGGCATCATAGCATGAAACGACGGTTTGTAGTAAGGACTTTAGTCCTGCATTCTTTGTTTCATATCCTTAGCAGCTAAAGCATAACCTCCATCAGCACCGTCTATAAAATGCACTTGGCGACCGTTGCGTTCAAACACCAAACAAGTCATCAACGCTCTGTCAGAAACGTGCAAACCGTAAACCAGCTTGCCTTCTCGGTAATTCCTTTCCAAGTACCCCGTCAATTTTTTTCGCCGCCACTCATTGCCCGAAATTACCATTCTCAACATATCATCAAATTTGCGGTAATCCGTAGCTGCGATCGCAATATCTTTATAAACTCCCCAATCTAACTCTTCTGTCTTAACCTTCAAATTCATTAGTAGCGAACCAAGCGCCGTCTCTAACTGTATTTTTGATAAATACATCTGGCGGTCTAACCAACTAGCATTGCTCGCCCTAACTAGAGTTTCTTTAATCAGCTTGGTGCTATTAAGTGTCAATTTAAGGTTTTTACTATCGATAGGATTTAAACAATTTTCCTTGCCGTAAATGTAGTTAATTTTTTTGATAATTTTTCTATATAATTGATGACTTTGCTGACCAAAATCTTCTCGCACCATTACCAGCAGCGTTACTATTTCCCCATACTTGCTGGGAATATCCTGCCACCGGCATTCCAATCCCGAAAAATCGGCTGTTGCAGAAATGCCCTTATTTTTAATACTGTAAATATTACCAGGCGCCGGATCTTTAATAAGTTCAGTAGCACGAGTTAAGCCGCCGCCACTAAAAACAGCTTGGCTGTAATTTTCTGAAACTTTAAACTTAGCTATTTTAACCGGATAATTAGCTGCCACAACTTGAACCGGGACGGCTCCAACTCGCAAATCCATGTCAAATTGAGTCTTAGCCATTTGTTGAGTGGCCAGCAAAGCAATCTTAGCAGCGGGTAAAAGCGATGGCCCCATTAAAAGAGAAGCGCCGTCGCCACCAAACACAAACGGAATCTCAGTTTTGCCTGCTACATTCAAAACAGCAACGATCGAACAAGCCCCCAATAAGTTAACTTCTTTGTATTTTCCCGCTTCAATCGCTTTTGTAGAACCGCGAATATCTGTGACAACAATGTACCAATCATCAGGTACGTCAACAAAATTACCCAGATCGGTAATCTTGATAAAATTGTCCAGTAAAGGTAATTGGGAATAGAAGTTTTCGGAATTCATGTTATCATTCTCCCGATTCGCGATTAAAATAAGTGAATCCTTTTAGCATTAGCGTTTGTAACCATTTGTGTCCCAATTACAGAAGCCCTCTCGTTCCCTCGCAGGGATTGCCGGCATTGTCGCAGTCGCCACTCTAATTAGCAAAGTCTTTGGATTGGTGCGCCAAATTGCGATCGCCGCAGCCTTTGGAGTCGGTGTCGCCGTCGATGCCTACAACTACGCCTACGTCATCCCTGGTTTCTTATTTATTTTGCTGGGAGGGATTAACGGGCCCTTTCACAGCGCCATAGTCAGTGTTTTAGCCCGCCGGGATAAAAAAGAAGCAGCACCCTTAGTCGAGACTATCACCACCTTAGTCGGGGGCTTGTTGCTGTTGGTAACAGTCGCTTTAGTTATTTTTGCCGATCCGCTGATTGATTTGGTGGCACCGGGATTAAATAGAACAGCAGAAGGTTTACAAATTAAAGCAATTGCCGTCCAGCAATTTCGGATTATGGCGCCGATGGCATTACTTTCAGGCTTAATCGGCATTGGTTTCGGCACTCTCAACGCTGCCGATATGTACTGGCTTCCTTCGATTAGCCCTTTATTTTCTAGCGTTGCACTTGTCGGCGGTTTGGGGATTCTCGCAATGCAACTCGGAGACAAAATAACTCAGCCAGAATTCGCACTAATGGGCGGCTTAGTGTTAGCTTGGGGAACTTTAGCGGGCGCAGTTTTGCAGTGGTTGGTGCAACTGGTGGCGCAGTGGCGCGCCGGCTTGGGAACATTGCGCTTGCGGTTTAATTTTAAACGGCCGGGAGTGCAAGAAGTAATTAAGGTGATGGTTCCTGCGACCTTATCATCAGGAATGCTACAAATTAATGTTTATACTGACCTATTTTTCGCATCCTACATCCCTCAAGCTGCCTCTGCGATGGGTTACAGCGGCTTGTTAGTTATGACGCCTTTAGGCATTATTTCTAATGTAATTTTAGTGCCATTTCTACCCATATTTTCTCGCCTCACCGATCCGAGAGATTGGCCGGAATTAAAAGCTCGAATTCGTCAATCTTTGATTTTGACGGCCCTTACGATGCTGCCGCTGAGTGCTTTAATGGTAACGCTGGCTGGGCCGATCGTCCGCGTGGTTTACGAACGCTATGCTTTCGATCGAGAGGCCTCGGAGTTTGTCACGCCGATCTTGATGGCTTACAGTATTGGAATGTTTGTGTATTTGGGACGCGACGTTTTGGTACGGGTATTTTACGCTTTGGGAGACGGAGAAACCCCTTTTCGCATCAGTATTATCAATATCTTTTTAAACGGTCTTTTGGATTATTTGTTAGTAGGAGCCTTTGGCGCGCCCGGATTAGTTTTGGCGACGGTGGGAGTGAATCTTATTTCGATGATTATGCTTTTGTACTGTTTAAATAAAAAGCTGGGTGGCCTGCCTTGGGGGGAGTGGAGTTTGCCTTTTCTGGGGTTAACTTCTGGCAGTTCTCTAACTGCTTTCGTTACCTTGGCTACTCTGCAAGCGTGTCAAAGAGTTTTGGGTACTGAAGGTTTGGTAATTCAATTAGTGCAGTTGAGTGTGGCAAGTTTTGTAGGGTTAGGGGTTTTTGCCCTGTTTGTCAGTCAGATGAAGTTGCCGGAAGTTGATATGTTTGTCGATCGCATTCGCGGCCGTTTTCGCAAATAAATATCCGAAATTGGCTGCAGATTCCAGGAATCAACAAAAGTGCGATCGCCCTTCAGTACAAAAAAGACCAAAAAAGGATCTCGCCCTTAAATCCAAATCAACACTCATCCGCGTCCATCCGCGTATATCCGCCACCATCTGCCCTTAAAGTTCCAAAGTAATTAACTGAGCAATTTCTTCCGTTTGAAAACCTAAAGCCATCGGCCTTTGCACTTGGGGAATCACCTGCACATCATAGAGTTCCGTGACAATCCCTTCAAACCGCAACCAGTGAACGATCGCCCCATTCGTCAAATCAATCACCATCATACCACAGCGAGGCTCAGCATCCTGTGCTGCTAACAACTCATCCAATTCTAAACCGCTAAAAGTGTTGTCACCTCCTCGAGGTTTCGACAGTCCGACAATTGCCCAATTTTGCCAAAAAGCTAGGCCTCGCACGTATCCCGGACAAAACGTAATTGCCTCAAATTTTCCTGTGTCTAAATCCACATATCCTAATTCCCCTCTCCCCGAATTCAGCAGCCACAATTTATCTTGATACCAACGGGGTGAGTGGGGCATTGACAATCCTGTGACGATGATATCATTAGATTCAATATCAATAACTATACCGCCATTTTTTCTGCGATCGCGCCAGCCATCCACCACATCCGACTGACTCGACGCCGTGACATATTTCGCCTCCCCATCCACCATTGCCAAACCGTTGAGGTGACAGCGGTCTTCATTTATATATTGTGAGATAAAACCCGGTTTCCAGAGAGGTTTGCAACTGTGCCGATCGCTCAAAGTAGCGATACAATTAAACAAAGTGCTAATAAAAATGATTTGATTATTTTTATCGACTGCGATATCGTGAATGTCGATATCTCCTGTAGTATAACCGATTCTTGGTATATATAATTTATCGTAGCCTTGGTATAATTTCCCGGGTTCTAAGACATTATCTAATTGCCAAAGTTGATATTTTGAACTTAAATAAAGGCGTTCCGGCGTGCAGAAAAGCCCCATTGCGCGATCGAATATTCGCCAAAAAGCCGATATCCTGTTCGTTTCTGGCACAGCACCGATTAACATTAACCTGCTGGTTTGATAGGTAGTGCAAGCGAGGCTGATTTGTTGTTGGGTTAACCAAGATGGAAAATCGCGATCGCCAAAAATCTCGTGTTCTTGGACTGTATTGAAATTTGTGCGATCGTTATTCATAGAATCACTGAGCGTAATTGCCTAAAATCAATAATCTCATAAACCCGTCGCCGCGCCACGGTAAATCGCTGCGGGTTTTGATGATTCGTGTAAAATTACTTAGAAAAACATAAAGATTTGTACATAAGGGAACTAAAGCATTGACAGTGCGCTCCAATCCTACTAAGTAGTAGTTAAAAATATAGCCTGCGATCTGCCACCCGGTAGAAAGCCCGCATCTCAACTCAAATCAGGTGAGAGAGCCTTTGGTGCTGGCCAAAGCATTCTAGTGGAAGTAAAAACATATGAAAACTCTCGTTCAAATTAAGTCTCAAAAAAAAGTTTTTCCCCAGGCTTGTGACATTAGCAACCAACAAAGGGAAATAGTCATCCTTGACCCCACAATACCCGACAGCACCCACATAGCCTCTGGTATCAAAAGGGGTACTGCAACCTACATCCTCAAAAGCCAGCCGGATGCCCTAGAGCAAATCACCACACTTTTAGCTCAGCATACAAGCATCGAAGCGCTACACATCATCTCACATGGTAGCCCTGGCAGCCTCTACTTAGGCGCAACAGAACTTAACAGCAGCAACATACACAACTACGCCCAACAGTTGCAACGGTGGCGAAACAGCCTCACTGCCAATGCCAGCATCATCTTATATGGATGTAACGTAGCAGCCGGGGACAGAGGCCACCAATTCCTGAATCAACTTTACCAACTCACAGGCGCAAACATCGTCGCTAACCCCACTACCACGGGTAACAGCAAACTAGGCGGCAACTGGGATATCTCTCAACTCATCCCCCCATCCCCGCAAGCGCCCAAACTTGCTCTGACAAAAGTCGCCCTCAAAACCTATAGCGGCGTACTAGGCTTTCCCACCCATGTCACCTTCCCAACTGGCATTAGCCCCATCTCCCTCAGCGTCGGCGACATCAACGGCGACGGCAAACCAGATTTAGCTGTGGCAAACAGAGACAGCGACACAGCCTCGATCCTGCTCAACACCACCGCCACCGGAGCCACCACACCCACTTTCGCCACCAAAGTTGACTTCCCTACTGCCACTACTCCCCCATCCCTCAGCCTCGGGGATTTCAACGGCGACGGCAAACCGGATTTAGCCGTGGCCAACATAGACAACAACACTGCCTCAATCCTGCTCAACACCACCGCCACCTTCGCCACCACCCCCACTTTCGCCACCAAAGTTGACTTCCCTACTGGCACTAACCCCTGGCCCCTCAGCATCGGCGACATCAACGGCGACAACAAACCAGACTTAGCTGTGGGGAACTATAACAGCCACAATGTCTCCATCCTGCTCAACACCACCGCCACCGGAGCCACCACTCCCACTTTAGCCACCAAAGTTGACTTCCCTACGGGCACTAAACCCGAATTCGTCACCATCGGCGACCTCAACGGCGACAACAAACCAGACTTAGCAGTGGCAAACGAGAGGAGCGCTAGCGTCTCCATCTTGCTCAACACCACCGCCACCGGAGCCACCACCCCCACCTTCGCCACCAAAGTTGACCTCCCTACAGGCTCTCAGCCCAGATCCGTCAGCATCGGCGACATCAACGGCGACGGCTTCCCAGACGTAGCAGTGGGAAACTGGGGCAGCAACAACGTCTCCATCCTGCTCAACACCACCGCCACCGGAGCCACCACCCCCACTTTCGCCACCAAAGTTGACTTCAGTAGTGGGGGTGGCCCCAGATCCGTAAGCATCACCGACATCAACGGTGACGGTTTACCAGACTTAGCAGTGGCAAACCAGGGCACCAGATCCTCTATCCTGCTCAACACCACCGCCACCGGAGCCACCACCCCCACTTTCGCCACCCCAGTTGAGTTCCCTACTGGCACTAGCTCGAGATCCGTCAGCATCAGCGACATCAACAGCGACGGGAAACCTGACTTAGCTGTGGCGAACATTGGTAGCAACAACGTCTCCATCCTGCTCAACAACACTGCCAAAGTTACTGCTGTCCGCGCTACTACCGCCAACGGCACCTACGGCGTAGGTACGACAATCCCCATCACCGTCACCTTCGATGAAGGTGTCATCGTCACCGCTACTCCCCAACTGCAACTAGAAACCGGTACAACAGATCGCTTTGCCACTTATGTTAGTGGTAGCGGGAGTACAACCCTCACCTTCAACTATGTAGTGCAAGCAGGAGACACCTCGGATGACTTGCAATACCTCGCCACCAACGCTCTCACCCTTAACGGTGGCACCATTAAAGATAATTTGGATGTAGATGCCCTCTTAACTCTCCCCGCCTTAGCCTCAGCTAACTCCCTCGGCGGTAGTAAAGCCATAGTTATCGATGGTGTTGCACCCACGGTTACTATCAACCAAGCAGCAGAACAAACCGATCCGACACCTTCTGAACCCATCAACTTTACCGTCACTTTTAGCGAACCAGTCACAGGTTTTGATTTCCGTGATATCGACTTAACTGCAAGTACAGCAACGGGAACATTAAGGCCAATCATCACCGGTAGTGGCCCTATTTACACCGTCGCTGTTAACGGGATGACAGGTAGCGGTAATGTGATTGCTAGTATCAAAGCTAACGGCGTTACTGATATAGCACGCAATAACAATACTGCCAGTACAAGTACAGACAATAGCGTTGTTTATAACAACACATTCCCCACAGTTACATCCATCAACCGCCTTGATCCATCTCCCACTGCTGCGGCTACTGTTAATTACGAAATTAAATTCTCTGAGGATGTTACAGGGGTTGATGTTTCTGACTTTATTTTAGTACCACCTGTTGTAACTGGTGCAACTATTGGCACTGTAACTGCTGTTGATGCTAAGACTTACAAACTGCAAGTTAACACAGGTACGGGAAGTGGCGCGATAGAGTTAAAGTTGAAAGATGATGACAGCATCAAAAATAGCTTGGGAGTTGCATTAGGCGGTGCAATTACTGGTAATGGTGATTTAACAGGAGAAGTTTATAGCATTGACAAAACTGGGCCCGGTGCGAGTTTAAATGGTACGTCTGGCATTACTACCACTGGAGGATCGAGTCAAAGTTTGAGGGTCACTTTCAGCGATGATAATGGTGTCGATGTTTCTAGTTTGGATAGTGATGATGTTGTGATAACTTGGTCTGGGGGTGAGATTCCTGGAGAATTTGTCAGTGTCGATACTAATACTAATGGTACCCCTCGGACAGCGACTTATTCGTTTACTCCTCCTGGGGGTAATTGGGAGAATAATGAAACTTACACTATTCAGTTGCAAGCAAATCAGGTTAAAGATAGTTTTGGCAATTTGAATGCTGCAACCAGTTTCGGGACTTTAAACGTTAATATTGGCGCGGAAACACCGACACCAAGCCCTGCGGAAACACCGACACCCGCACCCGCACCCGCACCTGCACCCGCACCCGCACCTGCACCTGCACCTGCACCCGCACCAACACCCGCACCAAGCCCTGCGGAAACACCAACACCCGCACCCGCACCTGCACCCGCATCTGCACCCACACCCGCACCCGCACCCGCACCAAGCCCTGCGGAAACACCGACACCCGCACCTGCACCCGCACCCGCACCAAGCCCTGCGGAAACACCTACACCCGCACCCGCACCCGCACCAAGCCCTGCGGAAACACCTACACCCGCACCCGCACCAAGCCCTGCGGAAACACCCACACCAACACCCAACAACATCCCCAATGACGACTGCATCTGCGATGACATTGACTATCCCAACTTAAACCAACCGAATTCAGTTGAAAACACCATACTCGGTGTATCGACAATTCAAATAGGCACTGCCAAAAACGATGAATTACTAGGCAGCAACAGCGGCAATATATTCGATGCCAAATCCGGGGATGACAACTTATATGGTGGCGACAGCAGCGACATCCTCAACGGCAACACAGGCAATGATTTTATCAGCGGTGGCACAGGTGATGACATCCTATTTGGAGATCAAAATAATGACATTATTCTTGGCAACTTGGGCAATGATTTAATCTTTGGAGGCAAAGGCAATGACTCCATAAATAGCCGCGAAGGTAATGACATCATTTATGCTAATAGAAATGATGACTTCATCGATGGTGGCAAGGATAATGACACCTTATATGGAGGCAAAGGAAATGACATAGTGCTTGGTAGTCAAGGTGATGACTACCTGTTTGGAAACCAGGGCTCGGATACCATCTGCGGCGGTGTAGGTAATGACTTAATCAGTGGTGACGAATCAGCAGATATCCTGGGAGGATGTGAAGGAAATGATACTCTTTACGGAGGCGAAGACAACGATACTCTCACTGGTTGTCAAGGTGAGGATATTATTTACGGAGAGTTGGGAAATGATAGTTTGATGGGCGGTAGCGGTAACGATATCTTTGTCTTAAAAGCTGGTCAAGGATTTGATATTATTGCTGATTTTACAAGCGGTCAAGACTTGATTGGATTAAGCGGAGGTTTGAGTTTTGGTCAGTTAGAAATAACTCAAAATACTCAGGGAACTCTCATCAAAAATGTCTTGACAGGAGAGGAGTTAGGTGTGATGATTGGAGTAAGTGCCAATGCGATTACATCGGCTAATTTCCGGTTGATTTAGGAAATCAAGTAAAGTGCGATCGCCCCTTCGGTACAAAAAGACCAAAAAAGGCGATCGCACTTTACTACATCTTCCGCTGAAATTCTTCAAGCACATCCATCAACTGAACTTGACACTGCATCGGAATCAAATCTGCCAGCGGCACTTCCCGCTTGCCGCCCCCCAACTTGACTGGAATTCCTTGCAAAACTTGTCCAACTTTGTCAGCATCTAACTTCCCATCTTCCAGCATCGAATAAAGTTGTTGGGCAACAACTGTATGCAGGTGAGCATCATTGAGATACAAATGCCATTTGGCAATATCAATGTAGACATTTTCGCCGATTTCGGCTGCTAAGGATTCGATCGCCTGTGTAGTATTAGCCATATCAAAAAAGCCGAAAGTTATTTGTTATCAATCAAAAGACTTAACAAATCGCCGATAACTGCCTTCAGCCAGAATCTTTGGTGAGGGGCGAATAATCGGCGATCGCAAAATGGTAAATCGCGTGGGCCAAAACTACTAGAGCCCATCCACCCGTTACCGAAATTGCCCAAGGCCAATCAGCCTTTTGCAAATTGTGAACAAACCACAAACCTGAATTGGTAGCAGAAAAAAGACCGACGTGGATAGCAAAATTCATCCGGTCATCTAAGCGGCGGTACTCTGGATCATTGCGATCGGGTTTGCGGGGCCAACGAGGAGGCATAGTTTTTCAGTTGATATTAGTAGTTCAGTGCCTATTTTAATCATAAGTGCAGCTTTTTGAATGCTGCATCCCTCTTTCGGCATGAAACTTATGCCTCTACATTTTCATAGTCTCCCGACTTGCCGCCACTTTTACTCACCAGGCGAATCGACTCAATGGCGATCGACTTTTCCAACCCTTTCGCCATATCATACAAAGTCAGCGCCGCCACCGAAACCGCCGTCAGCGCCTCCATTTCCACCCCTGTTTCCGCCTTAATTTTCACCGTCGCCCGAATTTGATACCCCGGCAACCCAGCATCCGCTATCACCTGCACCTCCACGCTACTCAGCGGCAGAGGGTGACACAGAGGAATCAAATGTGCAGTCTGTTTCGCCGCCATAATTCCAGCCAGCCTTGCAGTGCCCAACACATCACCTTTCGGCGCATTCCCCGCCTCAATCGCCGCAAACGTCTCCGGCAGCATCCGCACCCGGCCAGCAGCCACAGCTTGCCGCACAGTGGGCACTTTCGCCGAAACGTCCACCATTTGGGCTTCCCCGCTGTTGTCGAGGTGAGTTAGCTGTGTGCGATCGGGCAATTTAGAAAAAGTTTGCGAAAGGTCTTGCATTTTTTTGGTAATGGTGTTACTGTTAGATTCTGTGAGAAAAGAACTTAATCAATTTTAGATTAAATCTGAACTCAACAGGGGCTTGTAGCTTAGTTGGATAGAGTGCATGGCTACGAACCATGAGGTCGGGGGTTCGAATCCCTCCAAGCCCATTTAAAAACGTTATAAGCTGTGAGTTCTGAGTTCTGAGTTTTGAGTTTTGAATTAAGAAATTAATTCAACTCACGATTTAAAACTCAGAACTTTTTTAATTTGTACCTTTTACAGAAAACTCACTCTTTGTGGAACAGGCATCTTGCCTGTTTTTCAGAATGCTGCGCGGGAACAAAAACCCGGTTTCTGCCTCAATATCTGTCGCATAGATTCAGAATTTTTGGGAGAAACCGGGTTTTTTGGTAAGTCCCCTGATTGCCTCTTCCTTCTTGCTTCTGTTATAAGCTGTTCTACATTTAAACTGTGTGTCAAAAATCAATAAAACTCTTGTGGGACGGGCTTCTAGCCTGTCCAGATTTTCCAATTTAAATGCGTAACAGCTTATCATCGATTCAAAGCATAAACATCTTTGCCTCGACCGATCGCAAATTTCATCGAATTAGACAAGCCCTTGCTAGACTGAGTAATAAAAACCAGCAAAGCCAAACCAGCGAGTCCAGCCGCAAAACCAAACATATTTCTGTAGCCAACTTGTTCAGCCACAAAGCCTAAAGTCGGCCCCGCAATCGCAATACCCAAATCAAATCCGCCAATACAAAGCGAAAACAAGCGGCCCCTTTCATGAGGTTCGCACCTGTCCGACATCAGCGTTACCATCATCGGCAAAACCGTACCGCCCGCGCAACCTTCAACCAAAGCTGCTATTAAAAAAGCACTGCTGTTGTTAGCAAAATACAACAATAGCATAGATACGGCATAACAGATTAAGCCGCCAGAAATAAACAAGCCGCGGCCGTATTTGTCCGAAGCCCTTCCCGTGACCAACCGTATGCCGAAACTGGCGATAGCCGCCGTAGAATAAAATAATCCCGGATTCAAATTAGCCTTAGTTTCTTGGATAAACAAAGGCATAAAAGTGCTCAAAGTTCCAAATACTAAACCAACCACCAATAACACTAAAGCCGGAATCCGCACTCTCGGATTCCACAGCATTTCCCAGTATTTTTGGCTATTTTTGTCCTCCGCTAGCGAGCCCGATTTGGTTAAATCTGCAAAATTAGGTTCCGCAATTTGGCAGGTAAAAAATACCGCCGTTGCAGCGAAAGCCACCGACATCGCAAACAAAGGAGTATAACCAACCCAAGCTTGCACAAATCCGCCAATAGCCGGCCCAACTGCTAGACCAATAGGATTCACCAAGCTCATGTTACCGATTAATTCGCCCCGCTTTCCTGGCGGCGACAAATCTGTTACCAAAGCGCTGTAAGCTGTAGTAAAAGCGGCGATACTAATGCCGTGAAAAACGCGAATAAGTAAGAGTAAGGGGATAGATTGAGCTAACAGGTAGCCCAAAGGGGCGATCGCAGCAACTGACGCACCTAGAAGCAAAACTTGTTTTCGCCCCCTGCTGTCGGCTATTTTGCCCAATTGTGGCCTCGATAGCAAAAGTCCGATCGCAAATGCACCCATCACAAAACCAATTTGCTGTTTTGTGCCGCCCACATATTGAACGTACAACGGCAAAGTTGGCAGTAGCGAAGCCAAACTCGACCAGAATAGCAGGCCTGCGGTGAATAAAATCAGTAAGCTGCGTCTGGGTTGGGGATCGATTTCCCTAAAAATATTCAAGATGCTAATTCCCTTTAAATCTTCCGAGTACACTCAAAGTAAGTTCGAGTGTCTCTATCATTGTGTTACAATTTCTTAAGATTTGCACCAAAAAAGTTGAAATTCGACTCACTGTCAACTGTCAACTGTCAACTGTCAACCGTCAACTGTCAAAAAAGAGCATTCTTACCAATCAACCTCAGCCCTTTCCTCCACCACCCGTTCATAAACCCACTGGGTTTCTATCGCCAACTTAGGCCAACTAAACCGGCGTTCCAAATCCTGATAAGCATTGTCAACCAACCACTGCGCGTAACCCGGATTTTTCAAAACCTCCAAAATTCCCCAGGCCAAAGAATCCCGATTGTTTGCCTCAGTAACAACGCCAGTTTTAGTGTGCAACACCACCTCTGGAAGTCCGCCCGCATCCGAAACCACCACAGGCACTCTTGCAGCAAAGCTTTCTAACGCTACAATCCCAAAAGGTTCGTAAAGACTGGGGAAAACCGCGCAGTCAGCCACCGTCTGGAATTTGTCGAGATGTTCCTCAAACATGAAGCCTGTAAAATAACACTTATTCCAAATTCCTAAATGCCAAGCCAACTGTTTTAGATGGTCTGTATTGCCGCCGCCAACAATTACAATTTTCGCTTCCCCCCCCATTTCCCAAATTACTTTAGGTGCAGCATTTAGAAATACAGCAATGCCTTTTTCGTAGCTAATTCTTCCTACATAATATACTATTTTTTCGTCGTCTGTCGCAAACTGTCGGCGGAAGTTCATCGCGTCAAATTCGTGCCAGCGCGGTTTTTTCTCCGACCTAATTCCGTTGTAAATTACCTCTATTTTGTTCCACGGAGTCGATAGTACCCGTTCGGCTTCCCGCCGCATATAATCACTGCAAACAATTACTCGCCAAGCGTTGTAAGCGAGGTCGTTTTCCTTGGTGTTAATGTAGCGCTGCCCTTCATTGTGGATGCCGTTGAAGCGCCCGTATTCGGTGGCGTGGATGGTGGCAATTAGCGGTACTTTAAAGGTATGCTTGAGGGCGATCGCCGCATCTCCCACTAACCAATCGTGAGCGTGGATGATATCAAAAGGGCCTTCCTCAAGCATCAGTTTCCCGCCTTGGTGGCCCATGCTTTGGTTGAGGTTCGCCACCCAGTGAAAAAAGTCCCTAGCGTGCCCCACCACCACCCGATGCACACGTATTCCTTCCACCACTTCGTACATCGGCGCGTGGCCGAACTCTACTGTAATTAAGTGAATTTCGTGTCCCAGCTTCACCAATTCTGGATATAGTTCCGATACGTGGCGGGCGATACCGCCTACGATTCTGGGAGGAAACTCCCATGCCAATACCAAAATTTTCATCTTTCTCCCCTCCAAAGCTTTTATATATCTTAATGTTTAGGATTAACAGACTTATTGTATAATTATCAACCTTAATTTTGAGTTGAACGCAAGTTGATGCCCAATGCCTGACTTTTGGCAGCAACAAAGACAGAAAATCATGCCTCAACCGGGTTTTTGCATGAAATTGCTCGATCGCCATTACCTGAAAAAAACAGGTTTCCTCAAGATTTGAGCCACTGAGGGCAGCAATGGCGATCGTGGCTACCAGCTTACCCTTTCTTCAAAATCGGCTCCAATTCGCCGCGAAAACGGGTCCAAGCAGCAGCCGATGCAGAATTAGAAACAGCACCCTGACGCATCAAAATCGCACCGTCTTCAAAGCCAACAATTCCGTACTCTCCAGATTTGGACATTCGATCGATCGCCGGTACGATCTCCCGCAACTGTCCCCGTTCCGTGCGAAACGCAGCCTGATACTGCTGCAACTGCCAGAGATCGGCAATTACATATTGCATCTTCACTGCCTGCCCCGCATCATTGCGGAGTTCCAACATCGGAAACCTGAGAATTTCCCGCCTGCTTGACAAAATCGGCACAATAGTATTCGTCGCTGCCACGCTAGCATCCGCAGGAATTTGAGCCAATAGCGGCCGCACTTGCAAAACGTGCTGCCATTGTCTGACGAGAGGAACCTGCACCCAAGGATCGATCGCATCGGGCAAAATCAAAGAAAAAGTCCGATTTGGGTTAGAAGTGAAGGTAAAAAATAGCGACAAACAGATGCAAAACGCCCAAAAGCGGCGAAACTTTGAAGACGAAGGCAGAGGAAATAAAGCAGAAGGAAAACGCAAAAACATTTTTTCCTCTCTCACCATTCTATCTTCTTCCTTTTGACGCTGGGCCCACCACAGAATTGCCCCATAAAAAAGCCCTGGAACCACAGTCATCGCATAGCGAATATTAATCGCCAGCACCGACTCTCCTTTCGCTAAAAATAGCTTCAGCAGCGGAAATCCAGCTATCATCCAAGAGGCAGGCGCGAAAGCGGGAACCAAAGCTAATGGCAACCACTGGCCAAGGAGGTATCTAATCTTAGCAAAAAACGGCGTAAATAATTGAGCCACCAACCGTCCGGGATTGCTCACCATTCCCCAAATAATTTCTAGAGTAGAAGCTTCATCTCCCTCGGCATATTGACCGAAGCGCTCCATCATAAACCGCTGGGATATATCAGCAGAAAACAAAGGCATAATCAGATTGGTCAGGACGATCATATAACCAAAACTGAGTATGCAGACAGCCAAACCAGTCCGAGGGTAGCGCCGGCTCAAAATCAGGTAAACTCCGACGCCAAATAAAACAACTCCCCCATCTTCTCGCACGGCCAAAATTAAAGTTGCCAGAATCCCAAACAATGGCCACCAGCGCTTCTCCATCGCCAGCAGCAAGCCAAAGACATACAGCGGAATTTGACAAACATCGTGAAAATTGCCCATAGTCGGGCCGATGACCGCGTTAGCGCAGTAATAGCTCACAACAATTGTCGCCGACAGCCTCGGTTCCAGATAGTGTCTGGCGAGAGCATAGAGCACTCCTCCAGCCGCCGTAATTAAAGTCACCTGCAACACAGTCAAAGTGACGGGCGAGGGAAACAGCGAGTAAATTGGCAGCCAGAGCATCAGCGCCGGGGTGAAATGCTGCCCCAACCGGTAGTAAGATACCTCCGGGAGCTGGTTTTGGTGAACGACATTAGTGGACAACGCCGAAGAGAGGGAACTCTCAAACAAGTGACCCCGAGTGCCGTTCCAAAAAAGTTGATTGAAAATGCCTTGGTCGTAAGTAGCGTAAAAGCTGTAGTAGCGGTGCAGCGTCAGCAACAGGCACAGCACAAAAAAGGCGGCCGCCACTTGAACCACCACCCGCAGCGACTCATTTTTCTTCCATCTCAAAAATATCATCTGCCCGCTTGTAATGAAATTATCGGACAATAGCATAAATCTAAAGTAAGTATTAAATTAAAGTAGAAGTGAAATAACTCGGCTCGGCAATGCTCAATTATTTTCACCCGATCGAAAAGCTCAACAGCGTCCATCCAACACCAGACAGCAGCGATACCGACTGTTCTCCCGAACAGCCGGCCAATTCCGCACCGCTTTTACAGCTTTTGCTGTTTGTAGACAAGCGTCCCTCTTCCAGGGAACAGACCAGACACATCCGCAAGTCCCTAAAGGATTTGAAGGCAGAGTGGGACTTTGAGCTTCAAATCATCGATGTAGGAGAACAGCCCGATTTAGCCGAACACTTTAAACTTGTAGCCACACCCTCGCTGCTCAAAATTCATCCCGATCCGCGACAAACTCTCGCCGGCAGCAATTTGATCGCCCAACTCGAACACTGGTGGCCCCGCTGGAAGCGTTCTGTAGAGGAATACGCAGCTCAACAACAGTCGGCCCCAGCTATTCCTGGAACCCTTACTGACTCAAAACCCATCTATTCCGTTGCTTGCGCGGCCGAACTTGTGCAGCTTTCTGATGAAGTTTTTCGCCTCAAACAGGAAAAAGAACACCTGCAAGAGCAGTTGCAGTTGAAAGACCGGATTATTGCGATGCTAGCTCACGACTTGCGTAATCCCTTGACAGCCGCATCTTTGGCTTTGGAGACTTTGGAGTCAAGTCAGAAGGTGAAAGAGGGGGAAAAGTCGCGTTTGACACCGAGTCTGGCGGCTCATTTGATGAAACAAGCCCGCCGCCAAATCCGAATTGTCGATCGTATGATTACAGATATCCTGCAAGCAGCCCGGGGTACAAACGCTCAACTCCACATTGAACCAAAAAGAATCGAACTGGGGGCGATTTGTCAAGATGTAATCCTGCAGTTTCAAGACAAATTTCAGGCGAAAAGTCTGAACTTAGAAACAGACATTCCCGCAGATTTACCCTTGGTTTATGCCGATCCCGATCGCATCAAACAAGTCATAGTCAACCTGCTGGACAACGCCAGCAAGTACACGCCAGACCGAGGAACTGTTAATCTTTCAATTCTCCACCGCACCGCTTACAAAGTTCAAGTCAGCATTTGCAACAGCGGGCCGGGAATTCCTGAAGAAGATTGCGCGAGCATTTTTGAAGACAGCTTTCGCTTGCAGCGAGATAAATCAACCGACGGTTACGGCATTGGACTGTCTCTGTGTCAAGGCATCATCCGCGCCCACTACGGTCAAATTTGGGTAGACTCTGTACCCGATAGAGGCAGTTGTTTTCACTTTACTCTGCCCGTCCAAAAATAAAAGTTAGCTGTCAGTTGTCAGTTGTCAGTTGTCAGTTGTCCGTTGTCAGTTGTCAGTTGTCAGTTGTCAGTTGTCAGTTGTCCGTTGTCAGTTGTCAGTTGTCAGTTGTCAGTTGTCCGTTGTCAGTTGTCAGTTGTCAGTTGTCAGTTGTCAGTTGTCCGTTGTCAGTTGTCAGTTGTCAGTTGTCCGTTGTCAGTTGTCCGTTGTCCGTTGTCAGTTGTCAGTTGTCCGTTGTCAGTTGTCAGTTGTCCGTTGTCCGTTGTCAGTTGTCCGTTGTCAGTTGTCCGTTGTCCGTTGTCCGTTGTCAGTTGTCCGTTGTCAGTTGCAACCGAATTTGATATTACAGCAACCGCGCCCGACGGTTAGGACGTTCTTAATTCCTAAAACCCTTGCGGAAGATTGCTTATTGCTTCTTATTTCTGGTATACAGCTCAAATTTTCCGCAGTGCAGCAATAATCTGTGCGTTTGCCTTGGGAAAAGTAAATTGGTCAATTTCATCGAGTGTCACCCAGCGAATTTCATCGCACTCGATCGTTTGCGGTTCCCCGCTGACGTGGCGGCAGTGGTGCACGTATAGTCTAACTGTAAATTTAGTGTAGTCGTGGTCAATTGTAATCAAGCGATCGCCAACTTCTACGACAATCCCCAACTCCTCCATAATTTCCCGTTTTATGCAAGCTTCGATCGTTTCCCCCGGCTCTATTTTACCGCCCGGAAACTCCCAGAAACCCCCGTGCAGTCCATGTTGTCGGCGCTTGTCAATCAAAATTTGTTGGCGATCGTTCCAGATTGCAGCAACGCCGATAACTTTGTGGGCAACAGGAGAAACAGACATATTAATTAGGAATGGGGAATGGGGAATGGGGAATTGGGAATGTAAGAATAATATCAATAATTATTCAATTATTTAATCTAAAATCAACCCTCTAAAATCTAAAATCTAAAATCTAAAATCTAAAATATTAAGCCCCCATCTTGCGAGGGGGGGCTTGACACTTGGCTCACTTAAATGTTAAGAATCTACTAATCATCCGAGCCATGTCTCTCACTGGCTTGTATCGACTTTTCAAAAGTCATTCGCTGTTCGGCATTTTTCAGAAAATAACCGCTAATCATAGCCGAGGCGAGCAATCTACCCAAATGTTCGCGACTGGTAGTGACTGTCACCCCGAAGTGTTCCGAAGGCAAATTCCCCAATAGTCCAACAATATTTCGTTCCATTACTTGAAACACTTCGTGAGAAGTCGGCTTAGACAACTGAGAAACTGTGTCGGGAGCCATTGACTGCACGTATTGCCATAATAAGTTGGCATTTTCTCCGTCTTCTTCAAAGAATTCTGGGGATTTATTAGATGAGTTGCTCACGAGTACCTCCGTTTCAGAAACAGCTTGTTATGTTAGACGCGGGCGGTTAAATTAAATAACCCTTATCTGATGGCTGCTGATCTTTATTACTAAGTAATTACTAATGTAGCAGGACAGTCATAGCAACCAAGTGGGCACAACCGAATTAAAAGCGGCGGTTTTTACGATTTTAGATTGGGGATTGCAAGTGGGGGGGACCCGATCGCCAATCCCCAATCTAGCTAGCTGGCTAGATAATCGTTGATATCTTGCTTGCGCTTGCGGAGTTTGGTCAAAGCTTCCCGTTCTATTTGCCGCACTCGTTCCCGACTGATGTTGAGACGATCGCCTATTTTGGCCAAAGTTAGGGTTTGCCCGTCTTCTAAACCGAACCGCAACGCGAGCACTTCTCGCTGTTGCTGAGTCAGTTCCGCCATTAGGTGGTCTAAGTCAGTCCGCAGGGAAGATTGCAGGGCAAAATCTTCCGGGGTAGTACCCGTATCTTCCAACAAATCGCCCAACTCTGTATCTTGATTGTCTCCCACGCGCAAGTCCAGGGAAAGTGGCAGGCGCGCCCGATCGAGATATTCGCGAATCTGTTTGGGAGTCAATTCTAGCTCTGATGCCAATTCAGCAGCCGTGGCCGCGCGGCCGAGCTGTTGAGCAAGTTGGCGCTGAGCCTTTTTAATTTTGTTGAGCTTTTCGGTGATGTGGATCGGCAAGCGGATGGTGCGGCCTTTTTCGGCGATCGCCCGAGTAATTGCCTGACGAATCCACCAATAAGCATAAGTAGAAAATCTGTAGCCCTTAGTCGGGTCAAATTTTTCTACTCCCCGCTGCATCCCGATCGTGCCTTCCTGAATTAGATCCAGTAAATCTACGTTGCGCTTGATATATTTTTTGGCAACAGAGACTACCAGGCGGAGATTCGCTTCCACCATTTGGCGCTTTGCCCTTTCCCCCTGCTCGATCGTCCGCTGCAACTGTGCCTCAGACAGCCCAACTGCCTGTGCCCATTCAGCCGCCGTCGGGTCGCGGCCTAACTCTTCGGCTAAAATATTTTTCTCCTGATGCAGTGCGGTTGAGCGCTGTACCTGTTTCCCGTAGAGTATTTCTTGCTCATGGGTCAACAAGGGAACGCGGCCGATTTCCCGCAAGTAAGCGCGAACAGAATCTGTATCTGAGGACTTAAGAGTTTTCATGAGCTTTTCCCGCTGAGGATCTGTGCCTCTAAAGGTTTGCGGTAGTCGCAAACCCCTAGCTTTAGCTGGGAAGGAAAGCGGGCGGGGACTTGCGCTTTCCTTCCTTTTAAAGAGGCTTAATTTTATGGTAGCTAGCTACTACTCCCAGTCAGCACCGTCTCAGGTTAGGTTTTGGTTGGGGCGAGCACAATACTACGTTATGTTAAGAATCTTAACATTTGTGAGAGCACTTGACTACACTTCTTCATATTTATTTCATGCCAGCCTGGACTGTTGATACGAGAGCAATTGCTTTCCTGGCTTTACAGTTTGCATCAATATAAACAAAATCGGCCAAATCTCAGAGGGGGAGAGGGGCACAGGGGGATATGGGGCACGGCTGTTTCATTATCTTGTAGGGGCTGCCCCCCGTGGCTGCCCTGAATATGAAGTTACAGATATTGATGAACCCGCCCCAACAGATAATGACTAATGACTCATGACTAATAACTAATGACCGAAAACATCCAGGAGACAAGCCCCCGGATTCATCCGTCCAGAAATAAAAAACCTGTATCGGATAAACTGGCCCCCGAATTTATCCGTGGGCTCAATGCTTCAATCTAAAATCTAAAATCTAAAATCTAAAATCGATTGACTTCTTTGCCGTTGAGCTTCGTACAAGATGAGGGCTGCGGCGATCGACACATTTAAAGATTCTACGCCACGACTCAGGGGAATTTGGATTTGTCGATCGGCCAAACTCCTCAATTCTTCCGACAAACCAGAGCCTTCGTTGCCCAAAACTATCAGAGTGGGCACTCGCAAATCTACTTCCCAATAACTTAAACTTGCCCCGGCGACGGTTGCTAAAATTTGCATTCCTCCATTTTTATACGCAGAGACTTCGGCGGTTAAATCTGGACTGACTGCCATTGGCAGCTTAAACCAAGCTCCTGCTGAGGCGCGGAGCACTTTGGGATGGTCTAAATCGGCGCACTCAGCGCTCAGCAGCAAACCGTCGGCATTAGCAGCCGCAGCCGTGCGGACGATCGCCCCCAAGTTGCCGGGATCTTGGATTGTTTCTAGGGCTATTCCTAAAGTTGACAATTTTGCGGGATCTGTTGCGGTGCGGGGTGCGGTGGCGACAATGCCGTCGGGTTGGACTGTAGTGGCGATCGACTCTAACACTTTTGCACTTACTAATTCTGTGCGATCGGCTAAATTACCAACTTGCTGCCAAAGTTCCCCGTGCTGATCCAGCCATTCGGGAGTGCAGCAAACCGTTGCTAGCGGGTATTTGGCAGCGCAAGCTTCTTCGAGCAAGTGCGTCCCTTCGAGTAAAAATAATTGTTGTTCCCTGCGTCCCTTCGAGCTGTGCAGCTTGCGAATTTCTTTAACTAGGGGGTTTTGAATACTTGTCAGCATTGTTTAATTCAGCAGAGCGAATGGGGTTATTGCCGGTATCGGGTTAACCCCAAACTTCCTTCTGCCTTGGGAATGCGGAACCCGGGACTTGAACCCGGAAGGCTTGCACCACATGAACCTGAATCATGCGCGTCTACCAATTCCGCCAGTTCCGCATCGGTCACGAATTACTACTCTGCCATATGTTCGCGAATATGTCAAGTGTTTTGGGGAATTTATTTTTTTTCTGGGCTGCGAGTAATAGGGAGAACTTTGAGATCCCCCCTATCCACCCTGCTTAATTAAGGGGGGCTAGGGGGATCTCCAAATTAATATTACACCTTTTTTGAAGCCCTTCTTTTCCACCACAAACCCATTCCAGCAGCCACAAATGTACCAACAGCAGTCATCGGTTCCGGTACAGGTTCATACTCATAAATTGCACTAACTGTAGTGTTAGCCACAACCTTACCCCCAAAACTACCTCTAGCCGGACTCCCCAGAATTTGAGTCAAACCAGTTGTCGCCACGCCTGCAGTAAAAGTATCACCATCGCAGCCAGTTAAAGCACTTAAAAACTGCGGCAAATCATAACTCTTCGACACAGTACCAGAAGCCGAACCGCTAACACTTCCCGTACCGCCACTAGCAATCCTCGTTTCCGGCGGGCTCGCTAACACACTTAAAGTCAAATTAGGGTCAACTTTCAACAGCGGAATATTCACAGCAATACTTGCATTAGTCGCCGCCGTCCCCATAAAATCTCCCGTCAAAGGAGTAATGCTAACACTGTTATTAACAGTAGATTTAACCGTAACATAAGCCCTTAATAGTGTTCCTAACAGCGAATTAAACTTGGGTAAAACTACATTCGTGCTGCTATTTAACGGCTGCGAACCCAAATTCACAGTGTAAGTTTGAGTAAGAGTTGCCGCTTGTGCAGAAAAACATTGACTGACAACTGCAAAACTCAAACTTCCGCTAACAATTCCCAACTTTTGAAAAACATTCATTTCGATAAACTCCTACAATAATAAAGTTGCATTTTGTGGCACGGGCGTCTCGCCCGTTAGGTTAATCGTGGCACGGGCGTCCCGCCGGTGATTAATCTGCGGTTAAAAACTCCAAACCCGCAAAACCCAATTACCCAGCAAGGACGCTAGATAACTCAAAACCCAAACAGTATAAAGTATACTCAAAGGCGCGTAAGCCGCCAAAATCCATTGCGTTTCCGCTGCTTCCTCCATCTCCTCCCTCCGCAACAAATCCACATAAAAATCAAACGACCTTTGTCGCAGATTGTTAATGCCAGTTCCAGCTACTAACAAATAATAACCGTCAAATCTATTCAACGGATTTAAATTAATTGCCACTGTCAGCAAGGCGGCCACCATCAACAAATAACTAATTTGATGCCAAACCGGATTTGACTGAGAAAACAGCCACATCCAAACAGCAAATGCCCAAATTGTCACTTGGATTAATACTCCGGCGGCTACTACTAACACCCGCTGTTTGCGCCTGACTAAACTGTATTGATCTGTTGTATCTGTGTAACATCCGGGGATGAGACACATAAACAGCAATCCAATTTCTTTAACTATGCCGCCGTAGTGTTTGAGCGTGAAAGCATGACCTAGTTCGTGCCAAGCTATTACCAGCATTGTCAGCAAGACCAATTGGAAAATAGTCTCATTTTTTCCGGCTATCCACAACTGCTGATGTGAGGCTGCGATTTCGGCAGAGGAAGCCAACCACACTGCTACAGAGGAAGCGATGAAAGCGCACAGAAAAAAGCCAAATTCCCACGTCCACATCCAGCGTAATTTGTCGATGTGCTGCGATAGCCAAACATCTGGATTGACTAGGGGAATTGTGAAGGATAGCAGGTTAAATTTGGCTTTCGGTGGCTTGGTTCCTTCTAGCATTCCTGCTTGTGCTAAGTCTCTCAAGAGATTGTGCACGTCTTCTAAATCGAGGTTGTATTCAGCGAGAATATTAGTTATTGGCTGTTGGCTTAATTGCAAAATTACCTGTTTGTCAAAGTCGTCTACTTGAATACAGGTAATGTCTTCGGGATTGCGAAGTATCCAATAACCGTCGGGATGAGGTATCCACTGCACCGCTGATTTTAGTTGCATGGTTGGGCAGAAGGAAGAAGGAAGAAGGAAGAAGGAAGAAGGAAGAAGGAAGAAGGAAGAAGGAAGAAGAAAGAAGGAAGAAGGAAGAAGGAAGAAGGAAGAAGGAAGAAGGAATTACGCGTTTTAGGCCGAAACTCGATCCCCCCTAGCCCCCCTTAAGAAGGGGGGGACAAGAGTGTTCGTAAATTCTCCCAAAATATCGGGGGGGACAAGAGTGTTCGTAAATTCTCCCAAAATATCGGGGGGGATAAGAGTGTTCGTCAAGTCTCCCAAAATATCGGGGGGGGATAAGAGTGTTCCTAAAGTCTCCCAAAATATCGGGGGGATAAGAGTGTTCCTAAAGTCTCCCAAAATATCGGGGGGGGATAAGAGTGTTCGTCAAGTCTCCCAAAACATCGGGGAGAACAAGAGAATTTACTCAAAGTCCCCCTTCTTAAGGGGGATTTAGGGGGATCTGGACTTTTGGATCGACCACGGGGAACTGTGGTTGAGTTTTATTAAATTGTCATGGATCGATCGCCATATTCTCTTTTTTAGCTCTCTCCTCTGGGTTTTTGAGCATTTCGAGCCGGTCTAAGTCTTCCTGAAAACGGAAAGTTTAAGGGCTGAGTTTTCCCCTGTTTTAATGAAGCAGGGAAGTATTCAAGTATTTTGTGAAGAAGCTTTAGTGATATTTGTTTGGGCTTTAGACTTTAATCCAAATTTCACGTTGTTATTCATATTATCAGAAATCAGAAAAAAAGCAAGTGTATGTTCTAACTATTTTAGGAGTTACGCATTTTTCACCTGTCATTGTGTGGGAAACGAGCGTGTAGCGGATGTTTCTGGTTGAGGCGGGGATTGCTATCCCAAAAAGTTTACACAAACTTTACGATCGCACATATAACTTGGGTGTATGATAATCGTGAAGAAGCAAAAAATCATATAGATTACGCATTAACAAAGTATTTGTCCGATCGCCCGCCTGACCGTTAGCAAAGGGCGGCAGATGTGAAGCGATCGCCCATTCAGAAAATTTGTTAAGTTTGCGTGAATTCTCAAATAAACAGAAATTTTTGACGATTATTGAAAAATCCTTGTCAACAAAGGATTTTGGTTGAATGTCTGAAGGCATTTAATTAAGTTCTTGCGATCGAATTCATATTAATCAGGGTGCAAAAGTTATGGGTTGGCTAAATTTTGGTGGCAAAAAACGCAAACAGGCTCAAGGTTTTGGGGATTCAAGTAAAACAAAGAGTCGGAAACGACCGAAAAGTTTTATATTAGAAAAAATTGTGAGTCCGAGTGTGGGGGTTGGGGGTTGGCTGCACGAGTTTGACTACTTGCATCAGTTATTGGGTTTTTTGTCGCTGTCGGATTTAGATTTACCTAATTTCTTGGCTGATAGCGGTGTTTGCCCGATCGACCCTTCTGGAGCACCAACTAACAATTTACCGCCGCTGATTGATTTTGACCCGCTGGGTCTGTACCATGATGGGATTGCCACTCAAACCCCTTACAATCCGGGCGGTGCGTTTGAGACTTTGCCGATTGCTGTAATTCCTGTCGATCCGCAGTCGCCGAATCCTAACAATCCGAATGCAATTCGTCAATTGCTAGATTTTCCTTTGGTATCTCAGCCGTTGGTGGGGTCGATTGATACTGGTGTGAGTGCGGATAGTCCTTATTTGAATTACGCGAATATTAAGAAGGGCCGCGATTATGTCGGCGGGGATGACAATCCGTTGCTGAAGCCTGGGGAAGGTAGCGAGCACGGTACTTTTATGTTGGGGATTATTGATGCGATTAATAAGACTGCGCCGAAGTGGGTGGGAAGGGCGATCGATTCTGGGAGATGGGCTGATTCTTTGGTAGAGTTTGTGGATGCTGCGAAGGCTTCTGGACAGAAAAATGCGATCGCGAATCTCAGTTTGGATTTGACTCAGAAGAATCCTGACGGGAGTGTGACAACGCGCTATGAGTTGACTCCAGCAGAACGTAAGGCGTTAGAATATGCGCGGCAAAATGGAGTTTTGCTGGTAGCGGCGGCTGGTAACGACGGCGGTGTGATGTCGGTTTTGGGTCAAGCTTCGCAGGAATTTGATAATATTTTTACTGTTGGGGCTGGGGATATTAACGGGCGATCGATCTATTCTAGTTATGGCCGCGGTTTGGATATTGTGGCGGATGGGGGCACGACTGAACACCCCGGTTTATCGACGGTGGGAAATGATTTGGGCACGATGGCGGGGACTTCGGTAGCGACTGCGAAAGTTGCGGGGGCGGCTTCTTTGGTTTGGGCGGCAAATCCTGCTTTGAACTATCGCCAAGTGATGGAGATTTTGAAGTCTACGGCGAGGGATTTGGGGCCGTCTGGGTGGGATGATGAGACGGGTTTTGGGTTTTTGAATACGTTGGCGGCGGTGGATTTGGCGAAGAAGACGATGGCGGAGGTTTATCAGCCTACTCCGTGGGTGACGCCGGATACTTGGAGTGGGGAAGGGAAAGTAACGCCGGAGGAACGGGCGGCGCAAGGTGGAACATCGTTTAATACAGCACCCTTGCAACTGTCACCTAATTTCACAGATAGTGGCATAGTTAGTCCGGCTCAACCGGCACTCTATCATACATTTACGGTAACTGAGCCTGGGTATTTCCGCTACACGGTTAATCCAACGAATGGCAGTACCAAATTGCCTCTTGTCAGTGTAGTAAAAGCTGATGGCAAACCGGGTGGTTTTGAATTTATACCGGGCGAGCCTTCAGGCGTTTTTAACTCCGTGGGTGTTACTATTGGCGATGAAACTTTCGGTTCAACGAAAGTGCAAACTCCTACTTCTAAGACAGCAGCCGTATTTCTTGATGCAGGAACTTATGCAGTTAAGGTGGCTTCTGGACAGGATACTAGCATTAAGAATTATGGCTTAACTACTGAATTGATTCCCGATCGCTCTTCTGCGTTTTCGGGTTCGGCTCAGTTTAGAATCCCACTCCAAAATAATATCAGTGGGATGTTTACGTCTGCGCCCACTTCTCCAGAATTGAATGTACCAGCAGTCAGTAATCAGTCTTATCAATATGGAATCGAGGTAAACGACCCTGTTAAGTTCACCTTAAATTCGCAATCAAATATCGGTTATGCCGAGATAGAAATTAGGAAAGTTGTGGGTTCAGGAGAGCAGTGGGAGTCAATTACCACATACTCAACTGATGGAAGTCAGCCGATCGACCTAAATCTAAATTTGAACAAAGGACGATATAAGATTTATGTCAAGACAACAGTACCATTAAAGGGTTCCGTTACTCCACTTGTCACTGACCCCGATGGAAGTCTAGCTACAGCTCGAAATATTGGTACGTTAAGCAGTAATCAGATAAAGTTTTCTGATTCAATTGGCGGTAGTGATAAAAGTGATTTCTACCGATTTGATGTTAGTCAACCGAGCGAAGTAGCTCTTTACCTTAAGAGGTTACAAGGCAATTCGGATATTAAACTACTGGATGCTCAAGGCAAAGAAATTGATAAAACATACAATCCCAGTGGTACAAATCCGTCTGACGTTATATTTAATACGGTCAATCCTGGCACATACTATGTACAGGTTTTTTCCAGCAACAATGCGAATGCTAACTACGAACTTAAACTAGACGCGACTCCAGTTGCTAGTTCTGGAACGCCTCAGTCTGGGGGTTCATCTGTCAGTATTGGCGCGTCTCCTGTACCCAATACAGGTGGCGGATCTGTGAGTATTGGCGCGTCTCCTGTACCCAATACAGGTGGCGGATCTGTCAATATTGGCCCGTCTCCTGTGAAGCCACCAGTTGCACCTCAACCTGGTCAAGGAGGAGTACCTCTGAATGCGGGAAATTTTCAATACACAGCCATAAGTAATGGTGTCACAACCCACTACTACACCAATGGCTATCTGACTATTCAACCGACTGGGTATAAGACGTGGTATGGTAAGGGTTCTAGCTCTTCAGTTGCTACAGTTCAAACACTTGGAAAACCAACGCAAGTTATACCCGATGCAAATCGGCAGTTGGGTGAATTTATTGGCAGATATGAATACAAAGGTCGCCTGCGTACAGGAGATAATACTGACGGCTACTATTTCGCAGTAAAAGACCGCAGTTTGCTAAATTTTGCTCTCAGGAATTTGGGTGCCGATGCTAGTTTAAAACTTTATAAAGTAAACCCAAATGCAAGCAAGTCCTTGATAAGAGAAGCCCCAGCAGCGGGTCAAGGATTTGACAAATTATGGTCAGAAACTCTCGACACTGGCAACTATTATGTGGAAGTCAACAAGGGAAGTGCCACTGCGGATACTGATTACACAATGGTACTAAATCTGGCGAAGACTTTGAATGATGCCAATCAGAATAATTTTAATAGCCAGCCTAATCCATTTTTGGGAACTTTCACGGGTCGGACTGTGATTAGTGGAAATTTAAGCAGCAGCAATCCAGCTAAAAAATCAAGTACGAATGCGTATGACAATGACCGCTACCGCTTGAATATTAATAATTTGGGCAGTCAGTCTCCTAACATTTTACGGCTCGGTTTGAATGATTTAGCTCCTAACACCACAGCTAAAGTAGTTGTGTATGATGGCAACAATCAACCAGTGAAAGAACAGCTATTTTATCCCGGTCAAAATAGTCCCCTTGAAGTTTCGGGATTAGCAGAAGGGCCTTATTTTGTCGGAGTGGAACAGGTTCAAGGCGATACTCCTTACAATCTTGCGGTACAGCTTGACCAAGCGGGTGAAGATTGGAGCAGGGTTCGCAATTTAGGTGATTTGACGGGTCAGCGAAAAGAATATGAGGACTTTGTAGGAGCAACCCGCGATGGTTCAGACTATTACAAGTTTACGATTAAAGACTCTCGCTTGTTACAGCTTGCTCCTCGGTTATTTGATAGTGATAATCCGGCTGGTGTAAAAGTAGAGTTGTATGATGCCAATAAGCAATTGGTAGGTTCACAGACTTTTACAGCGACTAACCCAATATACAGCAAAGAGTTAGCTCAGGGTGACTATTATGTGAAAGTGGTTCCGGCGAGTGCAAATGATACGAACTACCGCTTGGTGGTGAATCTAACAGCACCGGGGATAGTTAATACTGGAAATGTTACCTACAGCTATAATAACCCATTATTTCCTGACTCTTCTAGCAGCAGTGGTGGAAGTAATGTTATTCCTCCTGCTAATAATCAACCTCAGTCAAATAATAACCCAGCAATTAACCTTGCTAATTTCAAGGGTTGGGCTATGCCCAATATCGGTGTTGCTTTACGTAATAGTCCTCACACTAATGATAAAAATGGTGAAGCTATTCCTTATGGGACTTCGTTAAACTTTGATGCTTGGACGTATGGGGATACGGTTGTTGATTATAAGTTGGGAACACCTAATAATAGCTGGTTTAGAATAGCTAAAACAAATTATTGGGTGCCGAGTGCTTATATTTCTGGTACTCCTAATGGATTACCGGGTAATCAGCAACCTAATAGTGCAAATAACTCTTATTCACCTATTCCAGGTGTCATACCACCTCCCGTTGTCACTATCGGTACAGTTAGGAATGCCACAGACGGTAGCACCAATGTTGACCCTGGAAAAAACATTAGTTTTTCAGTGGAGTCTAATACTGAAGATATGATTTTCTATATTGGCGATCGAGCCGTCAAAGCCAAGGAGGTTACTGATAATGGCGAAAAGTACATCGTTACGCTTCAGATTCCTAACAATATGCAATCTGGTAATTATCTAGTTACGGTACTTGCTAAAAATCAAGCTGGTTTGACTCAGACTTTTGAAAGCAATAATGCTATTAATGTCAAATTTGGTCAATTTGGTCAAGTAGTGATCGGTGGTGTAAATAATCAAACACCACCTTTAGTTGGAGCTGACTCTCCGTCTATTCCTGGTGAAAAAGTTGAAGAGCCACTCCCAGACCCATCCAAAGATTTCAGTGGAGTGAAAGGTATTAAAAATTTCGGAATAGATAGGCTAAAAAGTAGATATTTAACTAATGGCTCTCAACTTTTGAGCTTTGATGTTTTGAATTTCGGATATGCTGATGGAGTTATTGAAGTTTATAATGCGAAGAATGAGTTAGTAGAAATTAGAGGATTTGATGGGGCAAAACCTCCAGTTGGGGTTGTTGACTTTTCCCTTGAAGCTCTAGAAAAATTATACAAAACTCTTTTTAATGGATATTCTTGGGGTGATCCTAGAAAAACAGAGGCTTTTGAAACAACAGAAGTCAGAAATGTAGTAATTCCACCAGGCGGATCATTAAAGATTACGAAGTCTAGTGAAAGTGCATTAGTTTATAATTTAATGACTTTTGGCTTAGATTTATTCTTTAATAACATGGCACCAGAAGATCTGAATTTTCAACAACAAATTTTTTCAAAACTTGCAGAAGAGAAGGTTCGGGATCTGGTCAAGCCTGACTCTTTTACAGATAACGCTCAAACTCTATTGTCTTTATTAAGTGGGAGTTGGGTTAATAATATTAATCCTGAAGTTGTTGATAAAATAATCAGAATTATAATAGCTACTTTGAGCGAAAAAACCTTCGAGTATATTCTGAAAAAAGCTGCTACATCTAAAGCATTGAAACAAGCAGAGGATCTCATATTTGCGGGTGTTAAGTTAGAGACTTTAAAAAAATGGGTAGAAGGAATTAATCAAGGGAATAATATGTTTTTACAAATCCTTGATGTTGTTCGCTCTCAACAAGGCAATGCTTCATTTTATTTAAACGCTAACGGAGTAACAAGCACTCCAAAACCTTAAGCAACAAAAAGCTTTGTCCATAAAGGTTTTAGATAAGGTTTTGGAGAGAGACGTGAGTGTATGAATGGGGATAGAGAGAGCGATCGATCTTTTGGGATGGAAAGGTCGATCGCTCTTTTGGCAAGGAAAGGTCGATCGCTTTTTTTACGAATCGCGCGATCGATCGATATTGAGTCAACTTTTCCATAGTACAATTAAATTATGTTGCCTAATATTTTATCCGATCGCCTCGATCGCATCGGGCCACCCATTCAACTCCCCTCCCCTCATGTCCCTTTCAGGGGTAGGTTTTTAAAATTTAAGCCGTAGAAAAGTGAGAACGGCTTGGCCAAGGTTCAGGAATAAAGCTACCAATCGGTAAAGGTTTGCCCAACAGCAAAGCTACTAAAATCGCTAAAAAACCGCGCCGGAAGCAACTTAAAAGACGGGGGGAAGTTTTTGACGTGGTGGTTCGCAATCTAGCTACATGGTGAGGCGACAAAGACTGCAAATCATTTTTAGGCAAATTGCTGTCAACTTCACCCCCAACACTCACTAACCAGAGAGTCGCTACAGCAATCGCTAACCACAGCCGCTCAGCGCGAGCTGGGTCAGTCATTTTGGTCTGATGCCATTGCCAACCCCCGCGTTTAGTATCTTTAAAACCACACTCAATCCAAGCTCGCATTCCATACCAACAACTTGTAGCCATCTCAGGAGACAAATCCGTCACAATTAACCAAGGGTCAGCATAGCCGACATCCCAACGGGCGATTAAAGTACATTTAATTGGCTTGTTTTTGAAACAAGTCACCCGGCCACACCAAGGCAGACTTCCCGGCTCTGAAACGGCTGTCTTCAAAGGGCGAAAATCCGACTGGCCCTCGGGACGAAATTGACCGCCTAGATTAACTCGTAAATAAGGATGCCATTCTAGTTCGACAATTTTGTCGTACAACCAGTCAGCATAGAGTCCTCGGTCAGCCGCTACAATGACCTTCCAATCTGAGGGGATACAACCCATGAAAACATCAAATAATTGCAGCCAGTAAGGCTGCCAAGCTCCTTTGGCAGTAGCTTCAACAATTTTCCAGGCCACTGGAATCGCACAACCTCGATACAAAACACTGATTGCTAAGACTGTGAAGCGTTGCCCCAAAGTGGTGGCATCCATCGCCAAGAAAAGCTGCTTATTCTCAGTGTCTTGCCACAGGCTTAAAATCCACTGCAACAGCGGGACAAAGCTTTGTGTAACGTCCAATTCTTGGCGACATTTTCCCGTTTTATCTTTTTTTCCCCAATACCATTCTCTCAATCGCTGCCGCATGGTGTTCTCTTTTGTCTCTAACAGATTCGCCAAAAAAGTGGCGACAGTGGTTAGGCCACAAGACTGCACCATTGCCATACCAAAGCTCCACATAGCTAAAACTCTGGCTTGCGGCTTGCTCAAATGAGGGAGTTTCCCCGCGACAAATCCTATCCAATTTTTTAAACTCTTTGGCGTACTCATAGGGTTTGCTCAGGTTGAGAATAGCTCCGGAGCTGTGTAAAACTCACTGTTTCTATACTATCCAATCCGGTGTCATCATTAAAAACCTACCCATGAAAGCCCTCATGTCCCCCCCTTCTTAAGGGGGGCTAGGGGGGATCTGGTCTCAACAATCACCCTCAATCAAACCCAACAACTCCCCACAAACCCCCTCAAAACTCTGCAACACCTCAACATTCGTAAACCTGACAACCTTCAATCCATACCCTGTAAAATCCCGGTTCTTTCTGCATCATATAGTTTCCCTTCTTCCGTAAAATGACTCTCCCCATCAATCTCAATTACTAACAGTAAAGCCGCACAATAAAAATCTACGATAAAATTGTCGGTCGGGCGCTGTCTCAAAACTCGAAAAGGGAAATTTCTCAGAAAATCCTGCCACAGTTTTTTTTCCGCAGGAGTTGGATTTTTCCGCAGTTGTTTGGCGATGGGGATGAGTTTTGGGTTGTATGGTAGGTGGAAGTTGGAGTCGTTTAGTTTTGGCATGATGCCGGTACGATCACCCCTAACCCCCCTTAAGAAGGGGGGGATAAGATGTTAATGGAAATTATAGGTGATGGGGCGATATTTAGGGAATAGTTTCAGAATTAGTTTATCTCAAACCATGTCTACTTGACAACTAGGGCGATCTTTTGGGGATAGGGAAAGGTCGATCGCTCTTTTGTTATGAGTCAAAAAGTGCGATCTATCTTGCTGTTTTCGTCAATATTTAAATTATAGTTTTGGGGCGAGATTTAAGAAATAATTTCAGACATTGACTGAAAAATTAGCAGCCTCAGCATCGTTAATTGCCTGCCTCAACCGCACCAAACGCCTTTGTCTGCTGTCATTTTCCAACTGCATTGTAATGTCTTCTAATTCCAGAGTCGCTGCTTCCATTGCTAAACGACTGCGGCGCAAATTAGCCAATAATCTCTTGGCTGTTTCAGGATTGGGAATACGCGGTTGGCTAGTCATGGCAAATTCCACTCCGTTTTCACTTCTTGAATACTCCGTTCCATTGCCGGAATTTCGATTTGGATGCGTTCAATAGATTGGTTTACTAAGTTTAGCATATCAACCGAAATTGTGGGTTGAGACTCAGCTATGCGTAACTGAAAATTAGACAGCCGATTAAACCAGGGTGTAGCACGTTCAGCCACACTTTTCAGTTCATCCAGAAATGGTATCGTATCACTCGTTTCTCCAAAAAGTTCAAATAGAGTCAATTCTGCTGCTGTTGCTGCGTCAACAATATCTAGCAACTGGCGTTTCAAATTCCAGATAATTTCCGCAAGTTCGTTGGGGAATTTTGCCATACTTGCACGCTCCTCATAACTCGTCAATCATTGTAATTATAAACGATCGTGCAGTCCGCGTGCGAAGCTATCCCATAGGAAATCGCTTTTTGGGGATATGGAAAGGGATCTCGGTCTTGTGGATGGACAGGGGCGATCGCTCTTTGGGGCTGTGAGTGCGATCGCACTTCAACTCATTCTATTCTTCTACATTCTCAAATTCATCCATTTGCAATGTATACTGCAATGCTACCTGTAATCTTGATACATAATCTGCTGAAAGAGTGCCCAATTTTTTGATTAATCGCTCTCTATCGATGGCTACTATTTGATAGCAAAGCACGACTGAATCTTGTGTTAAACCACCTTCACCAGTCGGTAAAATAATTGTCCCCGGTATTTGAGCATCGTCGCAGATTACTTGTTATGGTAATTACTACTACTGTTGTAGTAAAGCGGTCTAATGTATCTCGCTGTACAATAATGACTGGTCTAATTCCTGCTTGTTCTGACCCTCTAGAAGGATTCAAATCTGCCAAATAAATATCTCCTAGCATCAGATTTTATCCTGTTGCTGAAGTCGAGGCAGATAATCACTTAAGGCGACTTCTGCAAAAGCTAAATCCTCGGCGGCAAACTCAGCTTTTAGTATCGCAGCTTCTTCATCAGAAATGTCATCCCATTCTCGAAATAATTGTTTTTTATTAGCAGATTTTTGAAGTAGATATTTTTGAGTAGCTTGCTGTTTGTCAGCCAGATATTTCCAGATTACGCGCTCGAGTTCCTGTAACTCTAAAACTTCCAGCATTTCAAGCTGATTAACAATTTGTTTGAGGATTGCCTGTGACATAGGTTTTCACTTTTTGC
The DNA here is from genome assembly GCF_036705125.1 of Microcoleus sp. B7-D4. Classification (NCBI taxonomy): domain Bacteria; kingdom Bacillati; phylum Cyanobacteriota; class Cyanophyceae; order Oscillatoriales; family Microcoleaceae; genus Microcoleus; species Microcoleus sp. B7-D4. Next base: position 18,895 of record NZ_JAUBTT010000016.1, on the reverse strand, counting down.
GCTTGCCTAGTTTGTCTATTATACAACTATTCGCGTCCAGTGGGTTAGCGATCGCTCTTTTGTCATGGAAAGCTCGATCGCTTTTCTCGATCGAGGAATCTCGCTTTTTGCTTCGAGGAGGGGCGATCGTTTTTCTAAGGAATGGAGCAAATTTATGGTAGAGAAACGGGTCAAAGCCTGTGTCCCTAGAGCGTCAAAATATAATAAACTTAGTAAAAGCACTCGCCTTCAAGATATCCAAGCCATGAAGCTTATTTCTTTATCAGCACATTTTGATGGGCAATCTATTCAGCTAGATGAACCCTATAAGCTTGAACCAAACATAAAACTCATTATCACAGTCCTCCCGGAACAATTAGCAGAACGCGAAGCCTGGTTGTGGTTGTCAAGGCATCAACTAAACAAGGCCTACAATCAGAACGACGATTACCCGCTCAATGCAATTAAAACACCAAATCCTGACTATGCAGGAAGCTGATGTTGTTCTCACCCCAATTCCTCAAGCTGACGGGAAAATTAAGAATCGTCCAGTCATCCTTCTGAGGGAACTACCTCCTTATGGAGATTTTTTAGTTTGTGGTGTTAGCACCCAACTACATCAACAGGTTCCAGATTTTGTCGATATTATTTCCCCTTCAGACCCAGACTTTGCTGCCAGTGGTTTACGGTCTCAATCGTTAATTCGGTTAGGTTTCCTTGCTGTATTGCCTCGCAATCAAATTATCGGTTCTATTGGAGCTATTTCATCGCAAGCGACATCAACGCTTACTAAAAACTCTGAATGATTATCTTGTGAATTAGGGAGAAGGTCGATCGCTCTTTTTGGCATAAAAAGGTCGATCGCCCTTTACTCCTTTTTCTCGATCGAGGGCTGCATCAGCAACTAGCGCAACGACTGAATTATGCTGCCTAATATTTTATCTGATGACCTCGATCGCATCGAGCAAGCCATTCAACTCTCCTCACTCAAAGTCTCCCTTCTTAAGGGGATGCGAGGGGTATCGAGACTGTTGCTCCTACCCGCACCAAAATACAATTTAGATGCGGGATAGCTTACTTAAAAAAAAGGGGAATCTAATCGGCCAAATCGGGGAAAACCTCGCGCACGGCCGGATGCACCAATCGGTGATTCTGCACGTTCAATCCCTTCGCCAAACTCGGATTCATTTCCAAAGCTTTAATCCCGTTATTTGCCAACTGCAAAACATAAGGCAAAGTGCTGTTATTCAAAGCTTGAGTCGCAGTCCAAGGCACGGCACCGGGCATATTTGGCACGCCGTAATGCACAACTCCTTCCTCAACATAAGTAGGATTTGTGTGAGAAGTTACCCGCAAAGTTTCCACGCAGCCGCCTTGATCAACGGCTACGTCAACAATCACTGAACCGGGGTGCATCTTCGCAACAAATTCGCGAGAAACCAGCACCGGAGCTTTTTTACCTAAGACCAAAACCGCACCGATTAACAAATCAGCATCGGGAACAACTGCTTCAATTTGCAAAGGACTGCTGTAGAGGTATTCTACTCTGGAACCGAACAGAGTTTCCAGGTAGGCTAGGCGATCGACATTTACGTCTAATATCTGCACTCTCGCGCCCATTCCTACAGCAATTCGCGCTGCTTCTGTGCCGACAATGCCGCCGCCCAAAATCACAACTTTACCCGGTCTCACTCCCGGTACGCCGCCCAAAAGCACTCCTCTGCCACCTTGCTGTCGTTCCAGAAAGCGAGCTCCGAACTGCACGGCCAAACGCCCTGCAATAATGCTCATCGGCGTTAGCAGCGGCAATTTTCTGTCCGGGAGTTCGACGGTTTCGTAGGCGATGGCCTGGACTCCGCTGCTGATTAAATGCTGGGTTAATGTGCGATCGGCCGCCAAGTGCAAATATGTAAACAGCAACTGCTCTTTTTGAATCAGCGGATACTCAGCAGGCAGCGGTTCTTTAACTTTAACAATTAGTTCGCGCTTCCAGACATCGGAAGCATTTAAGACAATCTTAGCGCCTGCTTCAACGTAGTCCTCGTCCGCAAAACCGGCCCCAGCACCAGCATTCGTTTCCACAAAAACTGTGTGGCCTTTGTCCGAACAAGCCCGGACACTTGTGGGGCTGAGCCCGACTCGAAACTCTAAATCCTTGATTTCCTTGGGGACGCCTATTTCCATCTATAACCTCTAATCTCAGGCATACGTCGATCGAATCTAACCTAAAAACCATCCCCAGCGGGACAATACCATTGTAGATTTTAGATTTGGCAATCCGGCTGGGCTATGAGAATTTTTGTGGGATTTTCTGCCAGTGCGATCGCAATTTCCCAAATTGATCGTTTTCCATCAAGTCGATCGTCTTTTTAGATTGTTCCTACTTTATTTGATATGCGTGGTCGGCATTCATATACATTACGTCAAAATACTCGTAAGTCAAGCCGCTTAAAATGGTTATTCTACATTTACCTTTTCTAACCCATTTTTTGGTTTTTTTTTACTTACTTTTTATTTAAATTACTCCCAATTATAATCAATGAGGTGCAGTTTTTGGGGCTTGGTAATAGAAATGATTTTTTCTGCAAAGCACCCGTATTGAGCTACCCGTTCAGCAGCCCTACTATTTTTATATCTTCCCACATTTTCGCCAGACTTTCAACTATAGCAATCCTAAATCATTCATGTAAATTTGTAGGGGGAGTGCTAAGAGTGCCTATCCCCTATCTATCGGGGCAACCACGGGGGGATTGCCCCTACAATAATTAGGCGAATGATTTAGGGTGGTTATATAGCAATCCTTGCAAGAGTCGTAAAATTTTTACCCCACCCCAACCCTCCCCGAACCCGCGGGGAGGGAGTAAGAAATTCACAAATGATTTAGGATGGCTATAAGTAGGTACGTGCCAATGAAATTTTGACATTTTGGCAAACTTATAGGCTAAAAAAAATGGTAAAAATCTCAACAAACAACCCGAAACGGTATAAAGTAGAGGGTGGTTCTATAGATTTGCTTATAAAAAAACTAACTTATAGAGAGTTTGGTGTCAATATATTTGATCGGTCACTTATAATTTAACAGGCATAACTCGCCCCCATATCTAAACAAATGCCACGGATACCTACCTTAACATTCGATCGCGGAACTCTCTTGCTACACCCGCCGCCCAAAGGCAGAGACTGGGTGGACTTTGCCACTTGGGACGATCGCGTGGAAAAATACCGCATTCGAGCAATTCACTACCGCCCGCTGGTAGAATGCCTCCAAGCCGAGTGCATTCACTTCACCGACGAAGCTAGGGCATACGAACTACTCGAACTCGTACCCAGCGTGGAAATGCAGCCTTACCCACATCAAGAACAGGCCCTCGCAGCTTGGCAGGAAGCAGGAAGCCAAGGAGTAGTCGTCCTCCCCACCGCTTCCGGCAAAACTTATCTGGCACAATTAGCCATGCAAGTCACTGGTCGCAGTACATTAATTGTAGTACCAACTCTCGATTTAATGCACCAGTGGTATGCTAATTTAAAAGCAGCTTTTCCCGACATCGAAATCGGATTGTTGGGCGGAGGTTCGCGGGACAAAACGCCAATTTTAGTGGCAACCTACGACAGTGCAAGTATTCATGCAGAAACCTTGGGCAATAAATACGGTTTGCTGGTTTTTGACGAATGCCACCATTTGCCAACGGACTTTTATCGAGTAATTTCCGAATATGCGATCGCGCCTTTTAGACTGGGACTGACAGCTACACCCGATCGCACAGATGGCCGCCACAGCGATTTACATTTCCTGATCGGCCCGACAGTATTTAGCAAAAGACCCGAAGATTTGGCAGGCGATGCTTTAGCCGACCATAAAATAGTTCAAATTATGGTAAAACTGTCAACAGAAGAAACCCACCGCTACGCCGAATTAATCAACATTCGCAACGACTTCTTAAAACAGTCTAACATCAAAATATCTAGCCTCGATGGTTGGAAACAGTTTATCATGGCAAGCGCGCGATCGCCCCTGGGACGGCGCGCCATGCTAGCCCACCGCCAAGCCAAAGAAATCGCCCTTTGTACTGAAGGAAAACTGCGAATTTTAGCCAACATATTAGCAGAACACTCTCCCCAGCGCACCCTAATTTTCACCGGAGACAACGCCACAGTTTACCGAATTTCCCAAGAATTTCTCATCCCCACAATAACCCACCAAACCCCAGTCAAAGAACGCCACGAAATCCTCGATCGTTTTCGCAGCGGCGAATACAAAACCCTCGTCGCCTCCCACGTCCTCAACGAAGGAGTAGACGTTCCCGACGCCAGAATTGCTATCATATTGTCAGGAACCGGCAGCGAACGCGAATACATTCAGCGATTGGGTCGAGTTCTCCGCAAAAGCAGCGATGTAAATAAGTTAGCTATTCTCTACGAAGTCGTCACCGAAGACACCAGCGAAGAAAGAACTTCTCAACGCCGCCGAGGAGGAATGCAGCCTCACAAACCCCAACCACAAACACAAATAGAACCGCCAAAGCCTGAATATCACAAATTAGAAACTGTCAAACCGACACCGATTTACGGAGTCAACCGGGAGGCGACTAAAAAAGCAGCCGAATCACCAGCAAAATGGGGAGAAGATAATGATGAAATTCCCTGGTAGCAAGCCTAAACTATTTCTGAACACTCTCTTTCTTTCTTTCTCCCTCTTCCATTCGCGTTCTTCGCGACGAAGAACATCCCAACGCCGCTGAGGAGGAATGCAGCCTCACAAACCCCAACCACAAACACAAATAGAACCGCCCAAGCCTGAATATCAGAAATTAGAAACTGTCAAACCAACACCCATTTACGGAGTCAACCTGGAGGCGACTAAAAAAGCAGCCGAATCACCAGCCAAATGGGGAGAAAATTATGACGAAGAAAATAAAGATTGAATATTGCCAACTTAGTGTATAGCCTGAGAATGCCAAATTCAGCTCCGTTAGCCCCTTTATGAAAAAGGCTATTGAAAAATTTTGACCTCAAACTATACGGCTATTCTGGATTTGTAGTGGAAGTAGTGTAAGCGTCTCGCTCACGCAGGCTTTCGGGCCTTTACCACCGAAAGTTTTATTTTTATTATCACCTAAAACTCACGAGAGCGGGGGCTTTGGCAATTTTTACCGGTAGTTTATCGCCAGTGTGCCATCTGCGACACTGATTTTTGGGAAGCTTACAAGCTTCACGGGGTTGTCACCCCGTGAACCCATACAGCGTTGACTTTTCCAACTGATTCAGCAAGCCTTCATTAATTATACAGATTGCTTTGTTATCTCTCTAAAGTATGATATATTTGTCTGATAAGAGTTAATAAAGATGCAATAGCTCATCAATATTGTCGTCAGCAACTCCTAAGTAGACGAATAAATTGGCTGTTCTGAATTGGTGGTAGAAACGGTAGTGTGAGCATCCGCTCACGCAGGCTTTCCGGGCTGTAGCACGGGAAGTTTTATTTTTAAAATTACCTAAAACTCACGAGAACCAATTACAACGTCTGCCGGACTTTATCCTCGAACTTAGTTAAGGACAGACTAAGACATCAAGGGGATATTTCAGCCGGATTTGGGATACACAACTAATTCACAGCTCTAACTAATTCCGAGGTATTGCTGGTGGGATTTTTCATGTCTTCATACATTCATCATTAAGGGATCATATACTAATGGCGTCCAATAACTTGTTTGATTTGACCAGCGGTGTCGATATTTTTACGATCGACTCCAAAGTTCCGGCCGGTTTTGGGATTCGATCGCTCGCAGGAGCAGATTCCATTGTGGGCTCAGATCGCCCGGATTTGGTGTATGGGAACGACGGCTCGGACTCGATCTCCGGTGGAATCGGGAATGACAGCCTACAAGGCGGACGCGGAGCCGATCTGCTGTTGGGCAATGCTGGAGCAGATTATCTCCAGGGAGAACGCGGTAATGATGTTATCTATGGCGGTGAAGGCAACGATACATTAATAGGTCAAGAGGGAGACGATTTCCTAGCCGGGGGTGCTGGAGTTGATAGCCTAATTGGCAGCGATGGTTCCGATGCTTTTGTTTTGAATGTCGCTGATGCTGTAACCAATCCGGCTCTCGCCGATACGATCGCCGATTTTAGCGATGAAGAGGGCGATGTCATCGCTCTGACGGATGGAGCAGGCGATGCCCTGACTGAAGCCGACGTAACGCTGGAAGCGAATGGAACCGATACATTCATTCGGCTGAAAGCAACTGGTGCAATCTTGGCGCGGGTGCAGGGAGTCAGCCCTGCTAGCCTGAGTGGCTTATTCAGTACCGTCAAAGCGACACTGGACGATACGGAACCGGGGGCTACAGTGCTGGGTTCGATACCGGGAGGAGCTAACCTTCAGGGGGCAGTGAGCGATGAAGATTATGCCGACTTTTTCCAATTCCAGGTGAAGGAAACGAGCATTGTTAACTTGGGCTTGAGTGGCTTGAGCGCAGATGCGGATGTGGCACTATATAAGGATAAAAACGACGATGGGGAATTAGGAGGAGATGAAATCATCTCCGCATCGGAGCGATCGGGAATTGCGAATGAAACCAGTGAGAATGTAACTCTCGATCCGGGTAAATATTTCCTATCGGTGGAGGCCTTTGAAGAGAATACCAACTACAGCCTGAGTTTGGCAGGTGTTGCCGGGACTGTAGCCCCTGATTTGGCGGGCGATCGACCCAGCACATCACGGACTTTGCCAACCGATGGGGAGGTGGAATTGCATGATTATGTCGGCGGGGCTGATGCAGTGGATGCCTATCGCCTGGAAGTGCTCAACCCCGGCGGTTATCTAGATGTGTTTGCCGAGAACCGGAAGGCGGATCTAAACCTTACTGTGTGGAGCGATCGCAATAGCAACAACCAGTTGGATGCGGATGAGATTGTTGCCCAGGGAACCAATGAAATCCAGGAAGATAACATCAACCCCGGTACTTATTTCGTCAATGTCACCGCCCCAGGGGTGGCAACGCCCTACAAAATTGCTGCTATTTCCGAACCTGGCAGCCGGGTGGACATTGAAGCCTATGAGCCACTTTTCCCCGGCGTCCCCACAACGGGCACCTTGACTCAAAACGATGACTTCGATCCGAACGATCTGGAAAACTATGCCGATCCCTATCTCCTAGAGGAACTGGGTGCTGGGTTAACGGTGACTGTGACTCAACAATCGGATGACTTCGATGCCTATTTGACCGTGGTCGATCTGCTCACGGGCGAAGTGATCGTTGAAAACAATGACATTAACACCAGTGGCGGAGACTTCAATGCCCAGGTGAGTTTCACCACGGAACAGGGGGGTCAATATGTAGTGTTTGCCACCAGTGTGGATGCTCCGGGCTTGGGTGACTATACTCTGAATACCACGGTGACGGGAACGGCGGTTGCAAACGCGGTACGCAGTGCGAGTGCTGACAGGCTGAATGCCACTGTGACGGGAACGCCGATTGCAAACGCGGTACGCAGTGCGAGTGCTGACACTCAGTTGCCCCGCGCCACATTTCTAGAAAAGGGGAAGCGGGCTGATACGGGTCTCAAAGAAGATACGCCTCATAAATTAGTCTATGCGCCTCTAACGGGCGGTCGAGATCGGCCGATTGAAATCTCTGGCCTCAACCAAGGAAGGTTCGGCGACTGCGCCTTTCTTGCAGCCCTGGCGGCCACGTTCGGCAAGATCGAAGATGTCAGCCAGCCGATCTCCAAGCAGAGTGGAGTGCTCAACGATCTCATTAAGAGCGATGGTAACAACTATACCCTCCAGTTCTACAACTACAGAACAGGCGAACCGCGCATGGTCACCGTGGACGACCAGGTGGTGACCAAGGAAAATGAGAAGACCAAGAAAAATGAAATGTTTGGGGTGAAATGGGATCAGAAGCAACGAGACCCGAACCAAGCGTCGGGGGAATCCATCTGGGCCCCCATTGTTGAACGTGCCTACGCTAAGTTCCGGGGTGAGGAGACCGGTCGCGATGGCTATAATGCGATTGGGAATGGCGATTGGCCGGGGGTTGCCCTCAAACGGCTCACAAATCAGGCGATCACAGAAATGGCGTGGAATCCCGACAACCGAGCCAATCCAAATTATATGGTGAGCGAAAATTTAGGTGAGAGTGGCAAGCCCAAGAACTCAAAAAGTATTACGAGCGAGCAAATCTTTCAACAGATTCAAGATGCCTTGAATGGGGGTCGCTATGTCACGGCAGTGGCAGGCTTGGAGGCCAGGAAGCGATCTGAAGATTTGTTTGTTAGTAATCATGCCTACAGTATCCACAATGCCTATGAGGCGGCTGATGGTAAAAAGATGATCCTACTGCGGAACCCCTGGGGGTATGACAATTCTCTGAGAAAGAATGAAAACAACATGGGGGTACCGCTATTCGCACCGGAAGATCCGAATAAGATCGGAAATGATGGGTTTTTGGCGATCACCTTCAACCGGTTGTTGCAGCAATTTCGTCGGGTGAGTCTGACCCAGCCATAGTATTTATCGCTTCTTCAAAACCCAACTGTTAAGCTGGAACAGATGTAGGTTGGGTCTCGTTTCGCGAGACCCAACCTAGTAAACGGCTGTTGGGTTTCCGATTGTCAACCCAACCTACGCAATAGGTTCCAACTCGTACCGACACGCAATTTTGGGCTGCGCCTCAATTAGAGGTCTTTGAGTAATATCCTCTTCTATGATTGTGGCTACACTAAAATTAAAGGAAGCTGGAATAAAATATCATCAACAACTAATTTACATTGCCTAAAAATGAGCGAAACTGCACTAATAACTAACTTTAAAGTTTTCCCCAAACATACAGGAGTTTGGGAGGGAGATTGGACAATACTGGATGCCGACTGCAAAGAAACAAGGCGTTTTACAGCAGTTGTTACCCAGAAAATAGTTGATAACGAGTGGAGGCAAACTAACCTTCAAACTTATGCCAATGGCCAGAGTGAAACCCAAAAGTTTGTGGGTTATGTTGTCGGCGAAGGTCAAGTGCAAATTGAAGGTCGCGACTCGGTTTTTTCCAACTACAATACACTAGCGACAGAAGTTGGAGATGATTTGATAATTTTTCAAGTATGGGACAAAGCAACTGGCTTTATGAGGGCTGTTGAAACAATCCATCTTGTCAGTTCCGATCGCCGAATTCGGACTACCCAAAGCTTGACAGAAGAGGGAAAACTTAGGGGAGTTATGGTGATTGTTGAACAAAAAATTGAGTAAAACTTTTCACTGCTTATGTTACCAACTGATTTATTAAGTCACCGCCAAAACGGAGAATCAATCATCCCTCTCCGCCTCAAGATAGATGCTAAAAACTTAGAAGCAGCTAAAGAAATGATCAACTGCTTTCAAGAGTCGATCGGCAAAACCCAAGGCGAACTCGACGGACGCTTGCTAGAATTAGAAGGCGACAGCCCCGATTATCGGCTGAAACGGGGATTAGCGCACCTGCTGAAAGGCGGTTTCTGCACCTTGGAAGTCATCAGTCCCCTAGAACCCTCAGAGTTGAGACAGCGGGTTTTTGCCTTGTCTGCGCGATCGACTCCCAGCCCTCAATCCACCCAATTAACCCTGGAAAAAGTAGCAAGTGAGCTCAGCCAAGAGTTAAACAGAGAAGTTTTGCCTCACGAAATCACTACAGGTTTATACGCCGATTTAAACGAAAACAAAATCCTCACTGAGTTTAATGCACCAACACCCGAAAACTTGCTTCACAAATACAATCTTTCTCAAGTTCAAGGCATATTTTACCGAGCAAGTCAAGTCCAATTAACCGCCCACCGCAACGATCCAGGAGAATACAAACTCTTATTTCGCTATCTGAAACTATTTCAATTAATGACTTACATCGAAGGCGATGCAGACCACGGTTTTACACTCACAATAGACGGCCCTACAAGCTTATTCAAACCCAGCACCCGCTACGGCTTAGCCCTCGCGAAAATGCTGCCCGCCCTGCTGCACGTCACCAAATGGAGTATGCACTCCACCCTGCACACAAAAGATCCTTTTAGTGGCGTTTTGAAAACAGGTAAATTCACCCTAAATTCCGACTGCGGTTTAGTCAGCCACTATCCCCCAGGCAAGCCTTATGATAGTATGTTAGAAGCCGCATTTGCTGAAAGATGGAATTCCACAAAAACCGAGTGGCAACTAGAGCGAGAAGTTGATTTAATTCCGATTCCAGGTAGCGTGATGATACCCGACTTTCGGTTAGTGCATCCCGACGGACGAGTATTTTTATTAGAAATAGTTGGCTATTGGCGGCCGGAGTATTTGCAAAAGAAATTTGCCCAAGTACAGAAGTCTGAATGCGATCACTTGATTTTAGCTATTTCCGAACGGCTGAACTTAGAAAAAGCCGGGGTGAATGTAAATGATGTGCCAGCAAAAGTAGTCTGGTTTAAAGATAAATTGTTGCCCAAATCAGTCCTGGAAGTCCTCGAATAGAGTTCTCGGCGGTTGAAACCGCGACTACACAAACAAAGTCCGCCTGCGCGGACTAAGAAATAAGAGGGATATTTAAGTCAGATTTGGTATTATACTAAAGTCACCTCGATCACCAAATCCTCTCTCATCCTAAAACCGATTGAAAAATGGCAGACACAAGTATTGTCGAAAGAATCAAAAAACTTTTAGCCCTAGCCACCTCATCCAATGAAAACGAATCGACTGCTGCGGCCGAAAAAGCTTCCCTTTTACTGGCACAGTACAATCTCAGCCTCGCCGATTTAGGGCCAAATCACCAAGAAGAGATTGACGAAGACTCAGTTGAAACAACATCGAAATTTGTCACTTGGAAAATGATGCTGCTTTCGGGAATTGCCGACGCTAACGGTTGTACTGCCATGCGAAATACTTATAATGGCAGTATGTTTTTGGTGGGAACTTCTACAAACCTGATTGTTTGCAAACATCTGTACGAGTATTTGAGTTCGGCGATTGAAAAAAGGGCTAAATACCGCAAAGGAAACGGCAGGGGGTTGGCGTATCTGAATGCTTTTCGGGTTGGATGCGCGACGAGGTTGAGACAAAGATTGTTGGAACAAAAACAGGAGATGGAAGAGTCGGGGATTCCGGGTTCGGGGGATGTGGCGGCGACTCCAGGGATTGTAGTGCGATCGATGTTTGAGAAAAATCAACTGGCGATCGCCGATTATCTAGAGGGCAGAGGGGTTAAAATTAGAACGAGAACAGATTCTCAAGTCAGCAGCGAGGCGGGTTTTAATTCGGGGTATGAAGTGGGCGACCAAATTAGTTTGCACAAGCAAGTGCAGCCTGAAGAGGAACAAAAACAACTCAATGAATCTCTGTGAGTTTAAGTATAGTTAGCCATTCAATTTATACTGTTAATCCCTATGCCCTACAGTTCTTTCACCACAATCGGTAAAGTCAAGGAAGCATTTAATCTAACCACTGTAGAAGCAGTTCGTTTTTTGCCTAACATTGACCCTATTTCCCCTTCTCCAGCACTGACTGCCTTTTTGGAAGAAAGCCTGCCGTTTGCCTCATCCGCCAGCGAAAAAGCTCGTTCTGAAGGAATTATTTTCCCTGTTTTGCTAGAAGCGAGACGAATTTTACAGCGGCGAGTCAGCTTATTTTCTGGAGAAGACTTCACAGTAGACGAATCAATTGGACTGAACGGCGTGTGTGATTTTCTCTTTAGCCGTTCCGAAGAAATTCTAGAAATCGAAGCACCGGCCGTCATCATTGTGGAGGCAAAAAAATCTGACCTCAGAACAGGATTCGGGCAATGTATTGCTGAAATGGTGGCAGCACAAAAATTTAATGAGGCTAAGAAAAAGCCGATTCCCATAATTTATGGTGTGGTAAGCAATGGCACTCAGTGGCGATTCCTCAAACTCGAAGGGCAAACAGTGACAATTGACTTGATTGATTATCCACTTCCTCCTGTCGAGCAAATTTTGGGTTTTTTGGTATGGATGGTGCGGGAAGGTTAGCTGATTTTATGTGATAATTTAGGGGCTTTTTAGTATCAGTTACCGAGGCGAGTATTTTGTAACTTGCCAATAGCTTTTAGAACTTGTAAAATCTGGATAGCAGGTTCACAGTCCATTAAATTTAGTAACGGCATCAACTGAAAAGTAGGAGGAGTTCCCGACTGGATGTAAGCGAACTGATAGCGCGCTCCGTTTGTCACTAACCCCCAGACGGATGTTTGATGCTCTAGGCTTTTATAAGCATACGCGAGTAACTGAGGCAAGCCGGCCAATACATCGATCGCACTATTTTTCGTTTCAATTACTAAAATCCAGAAAGGTACATCTGTAGTTGTGAGTGTATTTTTGTCGATCGCTAACAGATCCAAACGCCCTGTAATAGTTGCGCCTTCATCTTCTACAGCAATATCGGCGATACCTTCTTCCAAAAACATCTTAATTGGCGATCGATAAAAACCAGCCAGCCGCAGTAACGGGCCAACAGATACTAACTTGACTTGGCCTTCAGAAACCTTGCCATCTGTCAGGTAGCTATCGAAGTCTTCGCAGGTTTGTATAAGTTCTTGTTGTTCAAATTCGGTTAAAGGTTCTAGGGATAATAACGGAGTGAATGAGCCGTTGGGCAATTTCTGGAATTTTAGCAGGCGGAGAACTTCACTGAGAGTTAAATTTTTAGCATTGAGAGCAGTCATAGCCTAAGAATATTGGGATACGATAAATTCTACCTCTTATTTTAGCTCGTGCAGTTTCAGAATCTCATAAGCTATGCTCGATCGAGCAGCAATTTTTCTTTTAACTCTTGACATTCTTTTGCTAGCGGGATGCCTAATTCTGTGGATATGGACAAAGCGCGATCGCAATACTCAAGCGCTAGAGAGAGGTTGCCTAGTTTCAGAAAAACTACCGTCAGTTGACTGAGAGCATAAGCCTCCATAAAAAGAGCGCCTATTTTTGTACAAATATGTATTGATTTCTGTAAATATTCTAGGGATTGTGAATATTGACCAAGTGCGGCTAAGATAGCCCCTAAATGACACAAATCCATTGCTTTTCCATAGCGATCTCCTATTTCATCTGAAATCGCTAAACTTCTCTGCTGACAATCAATTGCTTTCGTATAATCATTAAGTGAATAGTAAGCTAGCCCTAAATTTCCCAGAGCTATTCCTTCCTTGTAGCGGTGTCCAATTTCCTGCCAGATTGCCAAACTTTGCTGGGAGTAATCAATTGCTTTAGCATAAGCTCGCAGGTCTAGGTAAGTTTTGCCTAGATTCGCTAGAGCATTTCCTTCTTCCTGGCAGTTTTCTATTTGCCTAGCGATCGATAAATGTTGTTGATGATACTCAATCGCCATTGTGTAATCTCCAAGGTTATTGTAAGCAACTCCCAGATTTCCTAGGGCAGTTCCCATCCCCTGTAGGTCCTCCAGTACCAGCGCAATCGTCCAACTCTGCCAATAGTAATGAATAGCTGTAGTATAGTCTCCAAGATTCTTATAAGCAACTCCCAAATTTCCACAAGAACTATGCACACCCTGTAGGTCTGAAAGTTGGAGTGCGATAGTCAAATTCTGCTGATGGTACTCCATAGCTTTGGCATGGTCTCCAAGATTCTTATAAGCAATTCCTAGATTTTGACAAAGAATAGCATTTCGGGGAGAATCTAACTTGCTTAAGAGTCTTTGGCACATATCAATCAGTTCATAATTGTATGCCCAAACGTATAGCTGAATACGTAATTCCTCATGACTTGACGAATTGATGCTAGTAGTAATAATTCCCCAAGCTCTTTCCCAGTCTTCCACTTCGCACAGATGGTGAAATGCTTCCAAGTATCGCCGAACTTTCTCAAGATTGGAAGCATCCGGCTTCAGTTTGTACCTCGTCAGCCAATTTTTAACCGCTCTGTACTGAGCGCGTTTACAAGGGGGCAGTTCCCTAAACTCCGGTGCTGCTAGATCAATTCCCAGATTAGCCAGCATCCACTCTCCCGGTGGCGTGATGTCAACATCCAAACCATTTTGACTTTTAAAATCAAATTCAGCAAAAGCACTCTTCATATTGCCCACTACCTCGCTGTCAATTGCTTTAAGTGTTCAAGTGCTACGCTGCGAATTAAATTGTGCTGCCGCAAGTGTATCTCATCGTCAATTAATTCTTCTTCTACCAAAAAGCGATCGCGCAGCGCCTCCAACGCTAACTCTTGCTTCTGGTCATCGCAATCCCAATCTTCCAAATGACTTAGCCAAAACTCCTCCGGTACTGCACAGCGATACACCGAAGCTTCGCAAAGCAATCGATAGGCATTCAAAACATCTTTTTTCAATCTCTCAAACGTCTTTTCCAGCCGGACTAGCACATTTTTTCGCAGTTCGCGAGTATATCGATCCAGTCGCCAGTCGTCATCTGCTGATGCCGTTATTCCTTTGGTCTTAGCTTCCTCAATTGCCTTCTCCACTTCTTCAATTTCCTGCCCGTATTTATTCCAATAACCCGTCACGTTACCATAAAAAGGATGACTGCCAATTTCCCCAGCAATCACCCGCAAAGCCAATGGATGCCCTTCATAAGCAGCGCCGATTCGTTCTAAATAAGGTTTGTTTGGTGAATCTATATCAACCTCTAGTCCAGTTTTATCGAACAAGGCTAACTGTTCTGATGGTGTCAGTCCCTTCAATTCTTGGCGATACCAGAAATTTTTATAACGAGCCGGAATTTGCTCTGGCAAATCCTGCGATGTTACGATGATACGACTTTGGAAAGATTCTACTGCCAAAAAAGTTTCAAAAAATTTTGCCCACAACTCATCCTGAAAACCATTCCAGCCTGTTTCTTCATTTCCTTTTAAAATCAGTTCCAGAGAATCTATCACCACCAAATACCGATTTTCTCGCAATCGCTTGACCAATCTATTCAACAACCGCTGTGTATCTTTGCGGTCATCTGGCGTAATCCGTTCTCCCCACTTTTCCAGCCATCGAATCGCCACACTAGCAAAATCAGAAGCTTGCTGCTGGTTTTCAAAATTCTCCTGATGAAACTTACGATCGTCGTCTTGTAACTCCACCGCCAATCTTTCAGCTAAAGCCGTTTTACCAATTCCCGCGATGCCCAGAAGAATTAACAAGCGACACGATCCCTGAACTTTCTCTGTGAGTTGACTAATCAAGTCTTTTCGACCAACCCAAGCATCGTCACAAGCAAAAAACTCTGCTCTCGAATCTGTCTGAGACAAGGGACTATCATCAACAATATCTTCCCAGTTATCCAATTCTATAGCCTTGCAAATCTTGACAAAAACCTCCTGCCCAATAGGCTTTCGCCGCCAAAACCGCTTTAAAGTTGCGACTGAAGTTTGGGCATCTCCGCACCAGCTAGAAGCTTGTTTTTCCAAGCCTTTCTTTCGCCTTGCCCGATCGACTATTTCCAGCCCAGATTCAGATGCTCTTAGAGTAGCTGCCATGCTGATTTTTTAACCTTCAGTAACCATATTTAACTTATAACATCTGCCAATTTGTGGCGCGGCTCAATTTTGGCTCACTTTTGGATACAGCGCCAGAGGTGCGTTGAAATTGAGCCGTCAAACCTTTGCTGTTCAAGGAATATAGAGATGGGAAGCAAGTTAGGCGATATCGCTCATTTCCCAGTTAAAACAATCATTTCTTCATCATGAGTAAGACTATGCAAGCACAAAATTTCGTTCAACTGGAACTACCAGGCGTTTTACCTAAAAAAAACGACACCCTCAAACAAATAGAAGAAGCCATGCAAGGAATACTAGACCTAACATGGAAAACTGTGCTACTTCACATATCAGCACGCACGACTAAAGAACTGATGCGACAGCACGGAAAACTGATTGGTCTCCATGATGGCGAAGCCCGGATTAAAGTCTCGTCAACACCACTTTTGCTAATGGCCATTCAAAAACTTCCCGATGTTGAATCAGCCTTCAGAAAAGCTTTTGGCACAACAGTCAAAATCCGTCTCGAAGTGTAAGTGAGATCGTTTCCGGTGACAGCGTATTATTCAATGCTTTGCCCGCGTGCGGTGCGTGACTTAATAGTTCCACCGCCGCGAGTAAAAGTTTTCCCGTTGTCACGCACCCTACGACTGATATCTTTCACAGAGTACGATCGCCCTTAATCAATCAATTCGGCTTCTTCAAAAATCTGTCTAGTCGTCAACTCCAAACCGGGCAGCAACTCATCCACAATCGGTGTATTATCCGTATAAACTTGACTAGAACCATCGGTCAAAAAACTTTTAATTAAAATAGCCTCTGGATCTATCACCCAAACTCGCGGAACGCCCGCCGCCAAATAATCTTTCGCCTTCTCTTCAAATTCCTTCATCGTTTGATCGGGCGATATAATCTCAATCACCAGTTCAGGAATTGCGGGACAAGCTTCATTTCGCCGCCAACTTTTCGGCAGACGTTCATAAGAAATGTACGTTAAATCGGGAACAGGTGCCCAATCTTTATCCTGACGTTTTAACAAAATTGCCCATTCTGGAAGCACTCGCCCGCGTCCTTTACACCATACACGAATCAGGTCACACAAAGCTCCCTGTAAACTGGAATGAAAAAATTTTGGAGACACTTTAGGAACTGCTTCACCATCTACAAACTCACAATATACATCTCCGTCGGGCAAAGCTAGAAATTCTGCTAAAGTGAGTTTGGTTCCGATGCCTACCATGACTCCCAGCCCTCTCGCTAATTAACTCCTATCATGTCCGATCGCTCACCCATAATACATTGGTCGGGGCGGGTTTGTGAGATTGTCCGTTTTTGGCAAATATTATTGGTGAACCCGCCCCTACAGGAATCAGGGTAATCGACCGGACATGATATCAAATATCAATTATACAAAATTTCCCAACATTCCTAGAAATACGATCGCCCTTCTCTCTCTATGCCAAAATTGGAACAGGCATCCCGCCTGTGAATTTCTGTGAATTTCTGCGCCTCAAAAATCCCAATCCCAATTCCCCAAAAACAATAGCGGGGCAGGCCATCCAGCCCGCCCCGCATTCTCCAAAAGCCCCAAAACCATTCACTTCAACCAGGCAGGATGAGCCATCAAAGCTGCAAAAGGCTGCACTCCCCGCAACTGATTCGACAGCGGCAAATGACCCCTAGGCGCGCTCAAATCCCAGATAAACTCTTGCGGATACCGCGTCCAATTATTCCCCTTTTTCCAGCCAATTAGTGGCCACAACTTATCCCAATTCTTCCCCGAACCTAGCCAAATTTCCCGCTGCACCGAAAAGCCAAATTTGCCTTCGGAATGAACTTTCCACAGCGTATTAATTGTTTGCAAATCCGTTACGGGCAAACTCTCAACTTGGGTAAAATACAGCCACTTTCTCACAGAAGCTGTATCACCAGCCAATTCACAAAGCTTGTCTAAAGTTAAGCGATCGGCTTCTTGAAATTCCTGTAACGCCAATAATTGTTGCAGCGGAGTGTAATCAATGTTAGAGTCCGATCGCAGCGGCACAACCCCAGTTGGAAAATTCGCTTGCAAAAACTCCGCCACTCTCGGAGAACCAGCACTGTAAAGAATTTGGTAAGCCTTACCCATTACCGCAGTCGGTGCATCTGACTTGCGCTCTAATAAAAATTCCATCAATACATCCCAACCGGAATCTGCTATTTGTTGTTGCAGCAGTTGCAGTTGAGTTTTTTCCGAACCCGACCTCAACTGAGAGCGGAGTTCGGCTGTATCGGCCGCCGAGTCTAGAGGAGAAGTAGAAATCGAGTCAGTCATGAGAAACTATCAGCTATCAGCTATCAGCTATCAGCGATTAGCTGAAGCCCTGGTTTTCCCCCATTGTACAATGGTACTGACTCCGATTCACTTCTATGTACTCGGATGCCTGCGCGCAACGCCGCCTCGTTTAGCCTCACGCCCGCACACTCTTGGCCAATGGCAGCAATCGCAAATAAGTCTACCATCTGAAATTTGCGATCGATGCCATGTCAAAGAGTTTTTCCTGAACCTAGTCGTCCACGATCGAAACCCATGCAGGGAAGGAAGGCGGAAAAAAGTTTATGTCATATTCCGAGTCTTCCCACTCTTTGACCCAAAGCGGCACGGCGCCGGGGCTAGGAGTTGCAGAAAAGGTGCGTTCTTTGACTTCGATCGAGTGAAATAGCTGTTTTAAAGTATCTCCCCGATCCAAAGCTTCGCTGAGGATGTCGTCCAACTCAGGATCGACCCGTTTGACGCGGTTTTTGTCCTCCTCCAGCCACAGAAGTTTCAAAGACTTCAGATCCCTCGGACTGAGGATGCTCTTGTAGTACACGCGCTTAAGGGTCGCTACGGGCTCCAATGAGCGTTCGATCCTGCGAATTTGCTGAACTCGCAGGTAGTGCCATTCCGCTAAACGCTTGCTTTCCGAAGGCGGGAGAGTACCCTTGCCCGCTGCGTGTTTGTAGTCGTATTTAATCAAACTGCAAGCCATATTGGCTAGCAGGTGAATCAACTGTTTTTCTTTGGGTGTTGCCTGACGCCGTTCCTGGGTTCTTGTCAATACGCGCTGTCTGCGGGTAGTTTCGAGAGTATTTTCCATTGGGTTTTTACGAGATGAAATACGATTGTGCCAGATCCAAATCCCGAACATCAGAAGGTAAGGAAGTTGATAGGCGGGGAAACTCCACCGACAGACTCGCCTTACCTGTTTATTTTCCCATTCACCGTTCTCTGAAACTGACCCCCTCCGGGATTAGGTAGACTGATATTGGGATCTAGTTTCAACCGCCTCGATTAAAGGCCGTTGCGACAACAAACACCACCACAACTACAACCACAACCACAACCGCACTCCGGGGGAACCACACAAGAGCAATTGCTAGGATGATATTTTCCTAGACTTGTAGGTAATACTCACGACAATTGGTGTAGACTGAAGTAGCCTGC